>JBBAVQ010000301.1:0-3583 GCA_040397625.1 Pirellulales bacterium
CGGCCGGTCGGCTTTCACCTGCCATGCACTCGAGCGCGAGGATCACGTGGGAGCCTTATGACATAGACCCGTCGCAACCGAATTGACCGGTCTCTACCGGCGGGCAGTGTGGCCCCAGGCTGCTGGGAGCCGCCCGACGATAGGCTCGGCCTGCGGTCGCGGGTAGAATTGACCGTCGGGAATCGAGCCTGCTCGCCGCCGCGGAGGTCGCCATGCACCCTGCGTTTCGAGGTTTCCTGGCCGTCGTCGTTACCGTGGTTGCCGCGTCAGCCTGGGCGGATGGCGGGAGCGAGGGACCGGCCGCCGATCATTACGGCATTCGGCAGGTCAAGGAGATCAACGAAAAGATCGCCGCCGCGTGGGCTGACGCCGGTCTCAAGCCGTCGGCCGACGCAACCGACGGCGAGTGGTGCCGACGCGTCCATCTCGACCTCATCGGCAGGATTCCCAGCGTCGACGAGCTGCGGGCCTTTCTCGTCGACAAGGCGCCAACGAAGAAGGCCGATCTGGTGGGCCGATTGCTTGGCGACGACTATGTCGACGAGTATGCGCGTCACTGGACCGACGTCTGGACGACCGTGCTCATCGGGCGTGACGTGACCAACGAGCGGGTGAATCGCCCCGGCATGCGGCAGTATCTGCGGCGGGCGTTCTCGAAGAATATCCCGTACGACCGCTTCATGGAGGAACTCGTCACCGCGTCGGGGGCGAACGCCAACCGGAAGGACGTGGACGGCTTCAACGGGGCCACCAACTTCCTCAGCGGCAAGATGGAGGAGATGGGCGTCGAGAATGGCGTCCAGGCGACGGCGAAGACCGCGCAGATCTTCCTCGGGCTGCAGGTGCAGTGCACGCAGTGCCACAACCACCCGTTCAACAAAGGAAAGCAGAATCAGTTCTGGGAGATGAACGCGTTTTTTCGCCAGACGCGGGCCCTCCGCAAGCGGGGCGGCACGGAGGACGTGCAATGGATCGAGTTGGTGGACGAGGATTTTGAGGGGGAAGGAGGCAACCCCGAGGAGGCGGAGCTGTACTACGAACTCCGCAACGGCCTGATGAAGGTGGCGTATCCGGTGTTTGTCGACGGCACCGAGATCGCCAAGAGTGGGTTTCTTCCGGGAACGATGGAGGACGGCACGTCCTACGGCGTGCACCGGCGCCGCGAGCTCGCGGCACTGATCACGTCGAGCCCGTTCTTTGCGAAGGCTCTCGTCAACCGGATGTGGGGGCATTTTCTCGGCCATGGGTTCACCAAGCCGGTTGACGACCTGGGCGAGCACAACCCACCATCGCACCCCGAACTGCTCGAGGAGCTCGCAGACATGTTTCGCGAGCAGAGCTACGACCTTCGGGAACTGATCCGCTGGATCGTGCTGTCGAAGCCCTACGCCCTGTCGAGCAAGACGACCATCGTGAACGATCGCGACGATCCGGCGCTCGGCGAGAAGCCACGGTTCACGCACTTCTACCTACGGCAGATGCAGGCCGAGGAACTCTACGAGTCGCTGCTCACGGCGACCGAGGCCGACCAGGCAGCCCGCGGCGAGGAGGCGGCCAAGAAGAAAGATGCGTGGCTGTCGCAGTTCGTGATCGCCTTCGGCACCGACGAGGGAGACGACGCGACCACGTTCAACGGCTCGATCCCACAGGTGCTGATGATGTTCAACGGCGACATGATCAAGAGTGCCACCAGCACCGGCAAGGGCGGGTTTCTCGACAAGGTGGCGTCAGGTCCGCTGACCAACGCCGCGAAGATCGAGACGCTCTACATGGCCGCTCTGGCCCGAAAGCCATCGGGTTCGGAACTCGCCGTCGCCAATCGCATGGTGGCGGCCCGCAAGGGCGACGTGATCGGCGCCCTGCAGGACGTCTGGTGGGCGGTCCTGAACTCGAATGAGTTCATCGTCAAGCACTAAGTGGCTTTACGGATGCACCGCCCTCGTGGCCGGTGCATCCTGGGAGTGAGAGCCCGCCGTCCGGGCGGCCAGTGCTGGCCGGGCAGTCGCGCGGCGGGCCGCATGAGCCAAAGCCGGCGGCGGGGCGGTACGAGTTGGCTCGCCAACGGCAGGATAGCCGACGCTCGCCATCCTCGCACCGACCCCGCCGCCTCCACGAAATGATTCACGAGAGATCAGGCATCACACGGGAGCAATGGTGCTGCGCGCTCAATGCGAACCGAGAGCACACACAGGTTGAAAACCTGTGCTACGGGCAGCCCCGAGCGGCGCACCACGAACAGTCCGCGGCCGGTCGGCTCCCAAACTCCGGGACGGCAGTCACAACGCACCTCGAACTGGCGGACGGACCGGCGAAAGACGATACTGGAGGCATCTCGGAGTCGGGGCAGAAGTCCTTCGCACTCTCGCAGGGAGCCGAACGATGTCGCGATTCATCGATCTTCCGGACGGCATGAGCCGTCGTCACTTCCTCAATCATCTTGCCGGAGCCGCGGCGCTTGCCACGCCGGCCACGGCGTTCACCAGTTCGATCCTCGCCAACGCGACCGACATGAAGAAGCGGCACAAGGCCGCGATCATGCTCTGGATGGGGGGCGGACCCAGCAGCATCGACATCTGGGACCTGAAGCCCGGGGCGGCGACCGGCGGCCCCTTCAAGCCCATCGGCACCAGCGCCGACGGGGTGCAGATCTGCGAGCACCTGCCGCAGATGGCCAAGCAGATGCACCACATGGCGGTCGTGCGGTCGATGAGCACCCGCGAGGCGGATCACATGCGCGGCCGCTACTACATGCACACCGGCTACGTTCCAAACCCCAACGTCGAGCACCCGAGCTACGGCTCGGTGATCGCCCATGAACTCGCCGAGCAGGTGCCGCAGCTCGAGATCCCGCCGTTCGTGTCGGTGGGGAGCGGCAGTGTCGGCCCCGGGTTCCTGGGCATGACGTGGGCGCCGTTCGTGGTCGATACCAACGGCAGCGTCCGCAACCTCGACATGGGCGTCGATCCGACGCGGCTCGCCCAGCGGATGGAGATGCTGGCCACGATCGAGAGCCGGTTCATCAAGGAGCGGAGGGGCGCGTCGGCGGACGATCACGCCAAGGTGCTCGACAAAACCGTCAAGCTGATGACCAGCACGCAGATGGAGGCTTTCAAGGTTGCCAAGGAGCCGAAGGAGATCCAGGAGCGGTATGGGAACAACGGCTTTGGGAAGGGCTGTCTGATGGCCCGCCGGCTGGTCGAGATGGGCGTGCCGTTCGTCGAGGTCGATCTCGGCGGCTGGGACAACCACGCCACCATCTTTCCCACGCTCCAAAACCAGAAGCTGCCGGTGCTCGACCAGGCCATGAGCGCGCTGGTGGAGGATCTCGCCGACCGGGGACTGCTCGACGACACCGTCGTGATCTGGATGGGCGAGTTCAGCCGCACCCCGAACATCAACGGTGGCGGCGGCCGCGACCACTGGGCGCGGAGTTGGAGCGTCGTGGTGGGGGGCGGCGGATTCAAGCGGGGCGTGGTGGTCGGCGAGACGAGTTCCGATGGCAAGGAGGTGGTCTCGGAGGCCTACTCCTCGCAGGACCTGATGGCAAGCGTGCTCAAGGCCCTCGGCATCTCGCTCGAGACCA
>JBBAVQ010000302.1:0-3555 GCA_040397625.1 Pirellulales bacterium
GCGAGCTTGCTCCAGAGCTTGCCCCGCTTGGCGTCGATCAGCGACTTCTTGCGGGAGATGTTCGCCCAGTGGGAATGTCCGGCCACGCGTGTTTCTCCCTTGCGATGCGCTGCTGTCGTCGGCCTTCCGTCACCGAGGCTTCCGCTTGCTCAGGTCGGCCGAATGGCGGTCTCCCTTCGCCTCGGGTTGCTTGGCGACGGGCTTCGTCGGCTTCTTGGCGGCCGGCGCCGGCTTCGCGGGCTCCGGCGGCGGGGCCATCTGCGGCTTGATCGTCAGCGGCTTGCCCACGTTCGGCTTCACCACGAACGGCTTCGGGCCCGACTTGCCGTCGCCGGGCTTCTTTGGTCCCGAACCGGCGGGGGGCATCGGCGTCTTCCCCACGGGGCGGGCGGCTGCCTGAGGACCGGCGGGGCGGTGCTCCTCGGCCGCGTTTCGGGCGGCCTCGGCGGCCTTCAGGCTCTCCTTGTCGGTGGCGGGCGGCGGCGGCGTGGGAGCCGGGAGTGGATCGCCCCGCTTCGGCATGCGGTCCTTGAGGGCCGCCGCGTTCACCGCCTGCACCACCTTCCGCACGGTGTTGCCGTGAAGGTTGGTGAGCACCTCGATGCCGAACTGGTGGAGCAGCGAACTGAACTCCACCCCAGACTTCTTGCCGATGATGCGTTCCAGGCCGGCCACCTTGCCGGAGTCGTACTCCGCCCGCGTCGTCAGCCCGCAGACGTAGAGCGCGGCGACCGCACCCTTGTCGAGCGGGATCATGTGGCCGTCGAGCGCCGTCGAGACGACGTGGGCCACGACGAACGGCGGCACGCCGTGCATGCCCTCGAGCACCTTGAGGCCGTGGGCGAGGGAGTGCTTCTTGGCGTGGTCGAGCGAGAAGTTGTAGGTCGATTCGAACACGCTCTGAAGCACGCGGCGGAGCGAGAGGGCGGCATGGGCCGGGTCGGGAAGGTCGTGGAGAATCTCGGCGAGTTCCGCGACGGTGGTCACGCGGATCTCGTTGAGATCAAACGCCGACTCACGCAGTCGTGCACAGGCCTTCTCGGCCACGTCGTAGGGGGCGTTCTCGAGGCAGCAGGCCACGAGCACCTGGTCGAGCAGCGGCCGGGCGGTGTCGAATGGCACCGGCTTGTAGGCCGCCTTGAGCGCCTTGTGGAGCTTTGGAATCAGTTGGGCACGCGGCGGCACCTTCTCGGGCGGCAGTTTCGGCGGCTCGACCTTCGCGGGCACGACGGGCTTCACGACGGCCCCGGGCTTTGCTGGGGCGACGGCCTTCGCCGGGGCAACTGGCTTCGCAGAGCCGACGGCCTTCGCCGGGGCCGACTTGCCCGCTGCCTTGACGGGAGGTGCCGCCTTCGTCGGTGCGGGCTTGAGTGCCGGTTTGGCGGCCGCTTTGGCGATGGGCTTCTTCGGGGCGGGAGCCGGCTTCTTGCCGGCGGGCTTCTTCGGGGCGGTCATGCGTCGTCCTGGGAGGCCACGGAAGGGGAAGATGGTTCGGTGTCGTCGTCCGTCGGGGTCGGCGGAAGCACCTCATGGAGCATGCGGGCGATCTCGATCGATTTCTTGATGCCCCCGTCGAGTTCAAAGCGGAGCTTTGGCGTGTAGCGGGTCTCGATCCGGTCGGCGATCCGCGATTGCAGGAAGCCCGCCGATCGGGCAAGACCCTGGAGCGCAAGTTTCTCCTTCGCCGGCCCCCCCATGATCGAAACATGGACGATCGCTGACCGCATGTCGGGGGCCATCTCAACGCCGGTTACCGTGACGTCCTTGACCCGAGGGTCGCGGACCTCCGTGAGGATGGCCATGCTGACCACCTCGCGAACCGCCTCGGCCGCCTTCAACAGTCGTCGGGTGCTCACGACAGCGTCCGCGCGACTTCCTCGACGCGATAGCACTCGAAGATGTCGCCCTCCTTCAAATCGTTGAAGCCGGCCAGCTTGATGCCGCACTCCAGGCCGTCACGCACCTCGCGGGCGTCGTCCTTCTCCCGCTTGAGCGACTCGATCCCGTAGTCGCCGATCACGCGGTTGTCGCGGATCACCCGCAGACGGGCGTTGCGGGCGATGATGCCCGCGATCACGCGGCAGCCGGCGATGACACCAAGACGGCTGATCGAGAAGGTTCGCTGAACCACGGCGCGGCCGAGTTCGTTCTCCCTCTTTTCCGGGGCAAGCATGCCCTCGAGCGCCTTCTTCAGGTCGTCGGTCACCTGGTAGATGATGTCGTAGCGGCGGACCTGCACGCCCTTGTCTTCCGCCAGCGACCGGGCTCGCTCGTCGGGCACAACGTTGAACGCGATGATCACCGCGTCCGAGGCGTCGGCAAGCTGGACGTCGGCTTCGGTCACGCCGCCAACCGTCGCCTGGAGCACGCGGATCTTGACCTCCGGATGGTCGAGCTTCTGCAGTTCCTTGAGGATCGCCTCGATCGAGCCGCGGACATCGGCCCGCAGGATGAGGTTGAGCGTGGGAGCCTTGTCGGCACCGAGCCGATCGGCGAGGTTCTCGAGCGTGACGTGGACCGGAGCACTCGAGAGGTGCGACTGACGGCGGATGTCGGCACGCTTCAGGGCCACTTCGCGGGCCAGGGCGATCGACTCCACCTCCTGGAATCGGTCGCCGGCGCCCGGGGGCACGTCGAGGCCGGTCACGAACACGGGCCGGGCAGGGCCCGCTTCCGTCACCTTTCGTCGTGTGAGCGTGTCGAACATCGACTTCACGTGGCCGGTGGCCTCGCCGCAGACCAGCGGGTCGCCCACGTTAAGCGTGCCCTTCTGGACGAGCAGGCAGGCCACGACGCCCCGGCCCTCGTGGATCGAGGCATCGAGGCAGACGCCGGCGGCCATGCGGTCGGGATTGGCCCGCAGGTCGTGGAGTTCGGCGATCGTCAGCAGCGTGTCGAGCAGGGAGTCGACGCCCTCGCCCGTCACGGCGCTCGTCTTCACGACTTCCGTCTCGCCGCCCCATTCCGTCGGGAGGAGTTCGGCGGCGGCCAGCTGCTGGTAGACCCGCTGCACGTCGGCGCCGGGAAGGTCGATCTTGTTGATGCAGGCCACGATCGGCACGCCGGCCGCCTTCGCGTGGCTGATCGCCTCTTCCGTCTGCGGCATCACGCCGTCGTCTGCCGCCACCACGATCACGGCGCAGTCGGTGACGTTGGCACCGCGAGCCCGCATCTGCGTGAAGGCTTCGTGGCCCGGGGTATCGACGAATGTGATCGAGTTGTCGTTGCGGTTGACGGTGTAGGCCCGGATGTGCTGCGTGATGCCGCCGCTCTCGCGGGCGGCCACGTCGATGCCGAGGATCTTGTCGAGCAGCGACGTCTTGCCGTGGTCGACGTGGCCGAGGAACGTGACGACCGGAGCCCGTGGCTGCCGGAGGGCCGGATCCTCGTCCACGGCGTCGAAGCCGACGAGAAGCTCCTTCTCGAGATCCTCGGCGGTCTTGATGTCGAGTTGCACGCCAAGTTCCGCGGCGAGGAGTTCCACGGTGTCGCGGTCGAGCACGGTGCCCATGCTCGGCATCTGTTCCATGCCGAACGTGGGCAGCTTCTTGAGCC
>JBBAVQ010000303.1:0-3541 GCA_040397625.1 Pirellulales bacterium
AGTTGCGGCTATTCGACTTCTAACCGGACAGTACTGGTTGAAAACCTGTGCTACGAGAGGCTGCTCGTGCCAATCGAGCGGCGTAGGAAACCGAGCGGAGCCTGGAGGGCGAAGCGAGGTTTCCTTCGAGTGAGCGTAGGGCAGGATGCCCGCAGCGAACGTCCGGCGAGATGGCATGGGCAGTCCCGAGCCTCGTGAACGCTCTCGCTTCACGTGCGAGCCGGACTACTTCTTCGACCAGCCAGTGCCGTCGGGACGGTCTTCCAGCACGATCCCCGCCTCGGTGAGCTTGTTTCTCACGAGGTCTGCCGTTGCGAAGTCCTTCGACTTCCGGGCGTTGGCTCGGATCTCGATCACGAGTTCCATCAGCTTTGCCACCAGCCCCTCGTCGGCCCCCCCCGCGTTCTGCTTCGGCGGCTCGAGGAACAGGCCGAGAACACCCGTGAGTTCGCGAAGCGTGTGCATCATCGCATCGAGCGTCGCCAGTTCCGCCGCCGGCTTCTTGGCCTCGAGCGCGTGCTGGTCGATGAACTTGTTGACGACGCGGACATAGTCGAAGAGCGAGGCGATCGCGATGGCCGTGTTGAAGTCGTCGTCCATCGCGGCCAGGAACTTCTCCCGCAGGGCTTTCACTTCGTCGCCCGCCGCCGCCACCGCGGCATCGCCGGCCCGGCGGTCGCGGCAGGGGAGGGCGTAGAAGGCCTTGCCACTCACTCGCTGAGAGCGGGCGAAGAGCCGCTCGAAGGCCTCCATGGCCCGGGCGCTCTCGCCGAGCGGTTCCTCGCCGAAGTGGATCGGGCTGCGGTAGTGCGTGGAGAGCAGGAGCACGCGGATCGCCTCGGGGCGATGCCGTTCCAGCAGCTTCTTGAACGGCTCGGCGCCCGTGGACTTCGAAATCTTCGTCGCCGCCTGGGCGGCCGCGTCGTCGGCGGCATCCTCGGAGCCCCGCGGGCGGCCCCCCACCTTGCCGGCGGCGCCGGCCGCCTGCATCAGGCCGTTGTGCATCCAGAAGGTGGCCATTGGGCAGTCGTGGAGCGACTCGCTCTGGGCGATCTCGTTCTCGTGGTGCGGGAAGACGAGGTCGAGGCCACCGCCGTGGATGTCAAAGTGCGGCCCGAGAATCGCCTTGCTCATCGCTGAGCACTCGATGTGCCAGCCGGGCCGGCCGGGACCCCACGGGCTCTCCCAAGCAGGTTCGCCCGCCTTGGCCTTCTTCCAAAGGGCGAAGTCGGCCGCCGATCGCTTGCGGTCGGCCGTGGATCCTCCCTCGCCCTGCGTGCTCTCGACGGAGCGGTTGGTGAGCTTGCCGTAGTCGGCGTCCCTGGTGACGTCGAAGTAGACGTCGCCGTCGCTCGCGTAGGCACTTCCCTTGGCGATCAGCCCCTCGATGAACGTGATGATCGTGCCGATGTGGTCGGTGGCCTTTGGCATCTCGTCGATGCTCGTCACTTCCAGCGTGGCGAGGTTCTCGAGGTAGTCGGCCGTCATCTCCTCGGCGAGCTTCGCCATCGTCGTGCCGCGGACGGCGCTCTCGGCGATGATCTTGTCGTCCACGTCGGTGACGTTCACGACCCAGGTTACCTGCCAGCCGGAGTAGACGAGGTAACGCTTCACGGTGTCGAAGATCACCGGGCCGACCATGTGGCCGATGTGGCTCGGCTTGTAGACCGTGGGCCCGCAGAGATACATCCCCACGTGCCCGGGCTTCACCGTGACCAGCGGCGCCTTCGCCCGGGTGAGGGTGCTGTAGATCTCGATCTTCGGCAGCCCGTTCGTCGATTCCACCGTCGCCATCGTGCCTCCGCTTCCGTCAGGTTGTCTCGTTACGCCCGCTCGAGGAGCACCACGCACTCGGCGCCGATTGCGAGTTCCTCGCCGATCGGGCCCACGCCCTCGCCCGTCTTCGCCTTGAGCCAGACGGCCGATTCCTCGACGCCGAGGATCTCCGCGATCCGCTGCCTCATGGCAGGACGGTGCGGGAGGATTTTGGGCCGCTGGGCAAGAATCACGCAATCCAGGTTCGCGATCCGCCAGCCGGCCCCGGCCATGCGCGCCGCAGCCCGGTGGAGCATGTCGGCCGAGTCACGGCCCTTGTTGGCGGGATCGGTATCGGGAAACATTTCGCCGATGTCGCCGAGCGACGCGGCCCCGAGGATCGCGTCGGTGATGGCGTGCAGGAGCACGTCGGCGTCGCTGTGGCCGATCGCGGCGCGGTCGTGGGGGATCGTGATCCCGCCGATCACCAGACCGTCTCCGGGGCCGAGGCGGTGCGTGTCGTGACCGAGTCCGATGCGGAACATGCGTGGCGTCTCCAACGAAGGTCGCCACGGTTTTCCCCTATACTCCCTCCATGCACAACACCGATCCTGCCGCGGCCGTCCCGGTCGCCGAGCCGGTCATCCGCGTCGAAGGTCTCGCCAAGGAGTATCGCGTCTACGACAAGCCCGAGGGGCTGGCGGCGAGCGTCCGGGCGCTCTTCCACCGCACCAGCCGCGTGGTCGAGGCGGTGAAGGGGGTCGATCTGGAGGTGGGCCGGGGCGAGTTCGTGGCGCTGCTCGGCCCCAATGGCGCTGGCAAGACCACGCTTCTCAAACTCCTCTCGGGCATCATCACGCCCAGCCGCGGCACCGCCACCGTGCTCGGTCACGTGCCCTGGGAGCGGGCCGACGATTTCCGCCGCCGGTTCGCTCTCGTGATGGGGCAGCGGAACCAGCTCTGGTGGGACCTGCCCGCCGCCGAGAGTTTTCGGCTGCACCAGGAGATCTACCGCATTGACCCGGCCCGGTTCGACAAGACCCGGGACGAACTCGTGGACCTACTCGGCGTGCGGAAGCTGATCCTCCAGCCGGTCCGCGAACTCTCCCTCGGCGAGCGCATGAAGCTGGAGCTCGTGGCCGCCCTCTTGCACGAGCCCGAGGTGCTGTTTCTCGACGAGCCCACGATCGGCCTCGACGTGGTGGCCCAGCACACGATCCACGAGTTTCTCCGCGACGTGCAGCGGCGGCGCCGGATGACGGTGGTGCTCACGACCCACTACATGAAGGACGTGGCCGCCCTCTGCGAGCGGGTGGTGGTGATCACCCGCGGCGACATCCTCTACGACGGCTCGCTCGCCGAGATCGTCGACCGCTTCACCACCCACAAGATCGTGACGCTCGACTTTGACGAGGCCCCCGATCGCTCCCTGATCGAACGCTTCGGGTTCCCCTGCGAGTTTCGCGGGCCGCAGGTGGTGCTGCGGATCGACCGCAGCCGGATCGCCGACGTGCTGCCCGGGATCCTCGGCTCGGCCGGCGTGCGGGACGTGTCGGTGGAGGACGTGCCACTGGAGGAGATCGTGGCGGAACTCTTCCGCTCCGATGCCCGCGCGGCCGCCGTCGCGGAGGCGTCGCAATGAGCGGATCGCTCGAGGCCGTTCGGTCCGCCGGGCCACTCCAGGGCCTGCGGACCTGGTGGACGATGCTGAAGATTTGTCTCGAGGAACGCCTCGTCTACCGGGGCGACTTCGCACTGGGCACGCTGATGCGGTTCCTGCCGATCG
>JBBAVQ010000304.1:0-3503 GCA_040397625.1 Pirellulales bacterium
CATGGCTTCGCTCGTCAGCAACGCCGGCTCTCGGGCACGGGCAGCCCCTCGCGGCTTCCTCGTTCGCGGGAGATTCCAGAACGGCGAGCAGCCGGATCGGGGGCACGCGCAGAAGTCCGGTGACATGTGCGGACGCCGGATACCGGGATGCCGTAGGGGCAGTGAACTCGCACATGCCGCCGGCTTCGAGCATGTCACCGGCCGGCTGCGGTGAGGCGGCGGCGAGCCGCAGCGGCAAGCGAGACGCCCGCCATCACGAGCATGCCGCACGTGGCCGGTTCCGGGACGAAGGTCGCCGTCATCTCCACGCCGTTCACCGGCAGGGCGGTGATGGCGCCGCCAACGCGGGTGAAGGTGATCTGGGGGTTCGAGACGGTCGGAGTGAACTGGATCGACGCGATCCCGAACGCGCTGTCGGACTGTGCTCCTCGAAGGTTCGTCACCGTTCCGCTGGTCGAGGACACAACAGTGGCTCCGGACGCCGAAAGCTGCACGGTGCCACCGCCTGCCGCGAAGCCTTGGTTGCTGTTGTAGGAATCGTTGTGCCACGTGCGGACGCCGTAGGTCACCCCGGTGGAGAGTCCGGAAAAATCCATGGTGAACGACATCGTCCTGGTCACCCAGAGATCGGAAACGACATCGTTGAACGATGTGCCAGTCACCGGATCGCGGCCCTCGGCGGTCCCGCCTCGCGACTCCCAGTTGCCGGTGGTGACCAGCACCGCCGCAATACCGGCCGCGGAGCCGCTCGCCGTCGGGTTCAGCGGCAGCGACGTCGTGCCGCTGAGCTTGTTGATGTTCTGGGCGAACCAGCCGGGTTGGGTCACCTGCCCCGCCGGCGACCCCGACATCTGCAGGTCGGAGAGGATGACCACCGTGCCCGCGTGCGCCGGCACGGCGGCGGCCACCAGGCTTGCGATCACAAGAGCCAGAGCGGCGGCCCGGCTTGAAACCAACGTTATCATGGACGTTCTCCGCATACGGACACATGGGCCGTGGGTACGATAATGCACGACGCGGTTCCCTGATCGCCAAGAACCGGAAAAAGTGACGAATCGGGCACAGGCTGGGACGAATCCGCCGGCGGTGGGACGAATCGGGCAAATTCAGGGACGAATCCGCGGGACTGGTACGGAGATCAGCCCACAGTGCAGGCTGCGGGGGTCTTGATCAAGGAATGTACGGGCGTATACATTCGAGGATCGGGATCCCATTTCACGAGTGCCGACGACCGGCGACGCGGTCTGAGCGTTGATCGCGACGGAGTTCCTGAGAAGCGCCAGTGGAGTTCCTGAGATGACGACCTCGATGGTCCGCGATCTGCTTCGTCAGCGGCCCTTTCGGCCGTTCCGAGTGGTGATGTCGAGTGGCGAGGCCTACGAGGTGCGGCACCCCGAAATGGCATGGGTGACAAAGAACGATCTCTTCATCGGCATCGATATGGCTGACGATGGACTGCCGGCCGATGCCCGGATGTATCCGCTCTTTCATGTGGTGACGGTGGAGCCCTTGAGCACCGACGCCCGGGCCGGGTAGCGGTCCGGAATCCGTTCAGGAAAGAACTCGAACGAGATCGGGTAGACTCCGCGGCCTCGTCCCCGAGGAGTCCATCATGAGCCCCCGCACTGCCGCCGACGTCGCGAAGACACTCGATCACGCCGTTCTGAAGCCCGAGTTCTCCCGAGACGACCTCGCGAAGCATGCCGCGATGTGCGTGGCCCGGGGGGTGGGCTGCCTCTGCGTGCGGTCGTGCGACGTCGCGGCCGCCGCGAAACTGGTCGCTGGAAGTCCGGTGGTGGTGGCGAGCGTGATCGGCTTTCCGCACGGCGCGCAGCGGCCCGAGGTGAAGGCTCTCGAGTCGCGGCATGCGATCGCCGACGGCGCCCGCGAACTCGACATGGTGATGAACGTGGGGGCGCTCAAGTCGGGCGACGAGGCGGCTGTCCGCAACGACATCGCGGCGGTGGTCGCCGCGGCCAAGCCGCAGGGCGTGGTTGTGAAGGTGATCCTCGAGACCTGCTATCTCACGCCTGCCGAGATCGCCACCGCCTGCCGGTTGGCGGAGTCGGCCGGCGCCGACTTCGTGAAGACTTCCACGGGCTTCGGCGTGAAGGCGAGCGGCCCGACGGGGGCCACGCCCGAGGCGGTGCAGGTGATGCTCGACACCGTGGCGGGCCGGCTGCAGGTGAAGGCCTCCGGCGGCATTCGCACCTGGGATGACGCGGTCCGCTACCTCGACATGGGCTGCACGCGGATCGGCGTGGGCGACGCGGCCGCGATCCTCGACGGCGGCCCGGCGAAGGGCGACGCGGCGTACTAACGGTTGCTGGCCGGCTCGCCTCGTAGCACAGGTTTTCAACCTGTGTCTGTCCATCGCGGCGGCTCGGGGCTACCCACGCCCTCTCGCCGGACGTTCGTCTCGGCCCTCCAGGCCTCGACTCTCTGCATGTCCGCTGCGCTTCGCCGGGCACCGATCCGCCGCAGGCGGATTGGTCGTGGCTGCGCTTGCTCCCATAGCCCGCTCGAGGGCATGGGCAGCCCCTCGCAGCGGCGTCCCTCCCGCATGATTCGATGAAGGGGGTAGCAGCCGGATCGGGGGCACGCGCAGAAGACGGTGACATGTGCGGACGCCGGGCGCCGGTATTCCGCAGGAGCAGCGAACTCGCACATGCCGCCGGCTTCGAGCATGTCACCGGCCGGCTGCGGCGCATGCCATCTCTCTGGTGCACCCTAGAACGCACCCTTTGGCGCACCCTATGACGCACCAACTGATGGGCCGCGTCGATCGCCCGGCCTACAATGCTGGTCACCCTGGAGATACGTCCCATGAGCAGCACTCGATTGCCGTCCACCCTCGCCGAGCTGAAGGCCAGCGGCTGGCAGAGCCGCAGCGTGAAAGACGAGGTTCGCGAGAACTTCCTGCGGATGCTGCGGGACGGCGCCGAACTCTTCCCCGGGATTGTCGGCTACGACGACACGGTGATCCCCGAGATCAGCATCTCCCTGATCGCGGGGCACGACATGCTCTTCCTCGGCGAGAAGGGGCAGGCCAAGAGCCGGCTGATGCGGCTCTTGGTGCGGTTTCTCGACGAGCACCTTCCCTACCTCGACGACCCAGCGATCCCGCTGCACGACGACCCCTACGCCCCGATCACGTCGGCTGGCCGTCGGCTCGTGGCCTCACGAGATCCGGCGGACGTGCCGATCGCCTGGTGGCCGCGGGCGGAGCGGTATGCCGAGCGGCTGGCCCCTGGCACGAAGTTCGCCGACATCATCGGCGAGATCGACCCGGCGAAGCTCGCCGGCGGTACGAGCATGTCGAGCGAGGAGGCGCTCCACCTCGGTCTGATTCCGCGGATGCACCGCGGCATTTTCGCGATGAACGAACTCCCCGAGCTCGACGAGCTCGTGCAGGTGGGGATGTTCAACATCCTCGAGGAACGCGACGTGCAGATCCGCGGGTATCCCGTGAAGTTCGACATCGACGTGATGCTGCTCTTTTC
>JBBAVQ010000305.1:0-3500 GCA_040397625.1 Pirellulales bacterium
GCGGTGATGCTGCCGTCGCTTTTGAGAGCCGCAAACGCCTGAGAACTGGAATAGATCGCCTTGAAGCCGGTGCTGGTGGGAGCGTTTGAGCCGCCATACCTCGAATCGCCCCAGGCGGTGATGCTCCCATCCCACTTGAGCGCCGCAAAGGCGGAGGAGTTCGATGTGACCTGGATGTAACCCGTGTCCGTGGGTGCGCCGCTCCCGCCGGTGTCGGCGCTTCCCCAGGCGGCGATCGTGCCGTTGGCTCCCAGGCCGACGGAGGCGCCCGAGTTGGGAAACTGCTGGCCCGAACCGATCGTGTAGACGGCCCCGGAGCCCTGCCGCTGGTTTGGCAGGGCGGTGCTCTCAACCTTGATGGTGAACGCCTGGCCGACGCTACCCGCCGCGCTGGTGGCCGTCACCGTGAAGGCAAAGGTCCCCGGCTGCACCGGCGCGCCGCTGATCCAGCCGGTGGTTGCATCGAGCGCGAGGCCTGGGGGCAGTGACCCACTGGTGACGACATGCGTCAGGCCCATCCCCTGGATACCCGGGAACCACTGGGTGCTGACCGACTGAGTGAGGGTCCGGGTGACTGGCTGACCGGCCGCAAGCGGGAAATAGGGCGCCATCAGGGTGGGCGACTGCACCGCGAAATAGCCGGTGTTCGTCGGGGCTCCGCTGCCGCCATAACTCGAATTGCCCCACGAGAAGAGCGCTCCGTCGCTCTTTCGCGCCGTGAAGGCGAAGGCGTTTGAGGTGATCTCGGTCCAGCCGGTGCCGGTGGGCCCGTTGGTCCCGCCGGTGCTGGTCGAGCCCCAGACGGCGATCGACCCGTCGGAGTTCAACGCTGCGAAGGCGTTACTGGTGGCAACGATGTTGGTGTAGCCGGTCCCCGTGGGCGCCCTGCTGGTGTTGCCATCGTTCGTTGAGCCCCAGACGCTGATCGAGCCATCGACCTTCAGCGCCGCGAACGAGTTGTTCGTCGAATAGACCTGCACGTAGCCGGTGCCGGTGGGAAAGCCTGTTCCGCCGGAGGCAGAGTTGCCCCAGGCGGTGAGCGAGCCGTCCTGGCGGATCGCCACGAAGGCGCCCAGGTTGGAGTAGACCTGCAGGTAGCCGCTGTCGCTGGGCCGGTTTGTGCCCCCGAGGGCCGTGTCGCCCCACGAGGCGACGCTGCCGTACCTGTCGATCGCCGTGAAGGCAGCCCGCGTGCCGACGATGTCCTGCCAGCCGTTGCCCGTGGGCTTGACGGTGCCAAAGGCAGACGCGCCGCCGGCCCCGGAAAAGCCCCACGTGGAGATAGAGCCGTTTGCGTCGAGGGCCGCAAAGGCCCCGTACATCGTGCCTAGGGAGATATAGGCGGTGTTGACGATCCGCGTGAAAGCCGTGGAGGACGAAGGCGGGCTCGTACCGATGCTATAGGTCGAGCCCCATGTGCTCGTCGTGCCGTTGGCCTTCTGGGCCACGAAGCCGCCGCCGTTGGCGAAGATGCGGACGTAGCCAGTCCCGGTGGGGGCGACCGACGGCCTGCCGCCTTGCACGGTGTCGCCCCAGACGGTGATCGACCCGTCATGCTTGAGCGCCGCGTAGGCACTGTGCGTGGCGGAAATCTGCACGTAGCCGGTGCCGGTCGGCTCGCCGGTGCCTCCGCTCGTCGCGAGGCCCCAGGAGAAGATCGAGCCGTCGTTCTTGAGCGCGGCGAAGCTCCTCTCGTTGGAGGTGATCGCCGTGTAGCCGGTGGCGGTCGGCGCGTCGGTCTGGGCGCCGCCGTAGGTGTTTTGACCCCACACTCTCACCGAGCCGTCGGGCTGCAACGCCGCGAACGCCCGCTGGTTGCGGAACTGCTGCCCCGTCGTGCCCAGGGTAAAGGCGCCACCCTCGCTCGCGCCGGTCCCGGGGCGTTGGCCCGGCAGTGTGGCGCTCGGCGAGACATCGATCTTGAGAGATTGGACCGTCGTGCCTGCCGCGTTCGTCGCGGTCACCGGCACATAGCTGTCTACCGAGGTGCCGATTCCCACCTTGCCGCTGATCACGCCGGTGCTGGTGTCGAGCGTCAGCCCCGGGGGGAGCACCCCGTTGGTGGCGATCACCAGATCCTTGATCGCGTGGACATTGGTGTAACTCGAGGTGGTTTCGCCGCGGATGGCAAACGCCCACAGCGACTTGTCCGCGGCCTGCCAGTTTATCCAGTAGTTCGTGTCAAAGGCCAACGCGCCGTTCACCCGCACCTGCAGCCGCCCCTCGTCGCTCATCGAGAGGGTGACAGGGCGGAAGGCGGCGCTGCCGATGTAGGGGTTGGTGAGCAGGGTCTGTGCGTAGACGGTACCGTTCACGATAAAAGAGATCACCAGATTGGCATTGCTGCCGGCGTTGTTCTCGTTGATTCTGACCCGCAGCCCCTTCGTCATGTCGCCCGGCGCGCCGTAGAAGAAACTGATCCCTTCACCCCCGGGCGAGGTTCCGCTGCCCAGCGAGTAGTTGAAGCTGGCGCTGAACGAGGATGGGTTCTGGGCGCCCGCGCCGAGGAACTGAAGCCAGCCGGTTTGGCTGACGACGTTCTGCGTGAGTTCGAGCGCGCCGGCGTTGAACTGGGCGCCGCCGCCGATGACCGCCCCCGTCGGCAGCGTCGTGGCGTCGGCCAGCGTGGTGCTGATCAGCGTCTTGCCCACGCCGTAGGTGGTCGCCCCGGCGGTGCCGGCGGCCGCGACGGTGAACGTCCCCTCGGTGCCAGGCACCGTCGGTCTCGACGAGGAACTGGTGAACACCGGCGCCCCGGACTCGAGGGCGAGGCTGAAGAACTGGGCGGTGGCGCCGTCGCCGTTGGTCGCCACGAGGTTGAACGCCTGCACGCCCGGATTGTTCGCCGTGGTGGGGGTGCCGGAGATCACGCCGGAACTCGCATCGAGCGCGAGGCCGGCGGGCAGGGCCCCGTTGGAGACGATCTCGAGGTTGTCGATCGCGTGGCTGCTGTCGGTGGCGGTGGTGGTCGCTCCGAAGGCAAACTGCCAGTTCGAGCGGTCGGCCGCGTTCACCTTGCCGGCGAGGTTCATCTTCAGCAGCTGGCCGCCGTCGTAGCTCACGGTGAGGACGTTCTCACCGCTCACCTCGATCTGCACCGCCTTGGCCGTGCTGGCGTAGGTGACGGGCGCCGAGCCGACCACGACATCGTTCCAGCGGACATCGACCTTCGGCGTGCCGGATTCAATGAAGCTGATCGTCAGCCCGGCGCTGACCATGGAGGTCGCACTGCCGGTCGTGCTGGAGAGCAGGCCGTAGTTGAAGCTCATGCCGTCGCCGGGCGTGACACCGCCGACGGTGTAGTCGAACGTGGCGGTGAAGGAACCGGGGCTGTCGGCGCCCAGCGTGGGCAGGATCAGACCGCCCGCCTGATCCGTGGCGGCCGTGTTGAGCACGCAGGCCCCGTCGCTGATCGCAGTGGTGCCCGTCAGCATCCAGGTCTCGGGCAGCGTGGTGAAGTCGCTCTCGAAGAAGGTCTTCTGGCCGATCGAGTAGGTCGG
>JBBAVQ010000306.1:0-3483 GCA_040397625.1 Pirellulales bacterium
TCTCACCCGACGGCACCTGGATCGGTTTTTCCGGTTACAACTCGACCATCCCGGCTGGCTCGAGCATCACAGCCGCAACGAGCGCCATCGTTCCTCGCGTGGCTGGGCTTTTCAACACGACGACGGGTTCGTACTCGCTGACAGTGACGGGCACGTGGTTTAGCGCGGCCAGCCCCCGAGGCGTGGCCACCACCGATGGCAACAAGATCTGGGCGAATGGCGGAAACAGTGGTGTGGTGTACGGCACGGTTGATAACTCGAGTCCGTTTGTGGCATCCGGTACGACCGCTACGACGGCGTCGATCGGCACCAATCTTCGCGTGCTCGGCATGTACGGAAATGAGCTCTACCAGTCGACCGCCTCCGGAAGCCTGCCCACCGTCGGCCAGTTGGCTGGCAACCCGCTCGTCAACGGCCTTCCCACCGCAAGCACGTTCCTGCCAAACATTCCCAGACAGGGAGGCTCCCCCACCACCAGCCGATATGGCTTCACGTTCCTTGACACCAATCCCGCCGTGCCCGGGATCGACACGATGTACACGGTCGACGACTCGAACACTTCTGGTGGGCTGTGGAAGTACACGCTCGACACGAGCGGCACGTGGAACGCCGCTGGTTCGATCACCGCTCTGACAGGCGCCTTGCGAGGGGTGGCCGGCGGGGTCAACGGCAGCAATGTGCAGCTCTACATGACGGGCAGCGGCAACACCCTGTGGACGTACACCGACACCGCCGCGGCCGCGAGCGTGCTCAGCGGCACGCTCTCGGCCTTCACATCGCTTGCCATCGCCTCGGGGAGCACGGCGTTCAGAGGCGTGGTGCTGGTGCCGGTGCCGGAGCCCTCCACCTATGCCATCTCAGCGATCGCCACTGCGGGCCTCGCCGGTCTGATGGGGTGGCGGACGCGGCAGACGAGAGTGAGCAAAGTCTAGAGCAGGCAGGCCATCGAGAGTCTGGGGGTAGTGGCTGGCCCCGAAGCGCGTGCTGAGCCGCCGCCCGGGGCCTCTCACCTACTCGGCGATCGCCGGGAGTTGGCTCTCAGCCCGACGACGCGCCCGCCAGCGATGTCGAGATGCACCGGACTCCCGCTTGGGGGCGCCGAAAAACCCAGCGCAGCCTACGCGGCCTTACGGCCGGATGGCTTTCACTCGTCGAGCATCCGCTGCATCACTTCTTGACGGCCGGCTTCGACTTATCCTGCTTCGGCTTCATGCTCTTTTTGTCGTTCTTCTGCGAGTTGTTGCCCTTGCCCATGTTTCCTCTCCCGTCTGTTTGCGTCAAAGTTCGGGCCCGAGATCGGCCACCTGCTGGCCATTCTGACTATTCCATCGGCACAATCGCCATCCGCGTTCAGTTCTGATCGGCGGCAATTGTGGGGGCTTCGAAGCCTGGTGCGGCGACACCGAGTGCAACCCGTTTCCCGCGAACGACCGCGACGGCATCGTTCGCCAGATCGGCGACGCGGCGCAGCGCGAGAGCCTGCCCGCCGATTTACAGCCGCTGGGAGGCTCACCGATCGGTGCGCTCACCGCGCGATTCGACGTCGTGCTCGGATGAACGCCCGAGGACGCCTGAGGCGGCAATCGCCTCGGTTGCCGTCTTCCGACCCAGTGGTTCCCTACCAGGCCCCCCGTTCCCCGGCCCATCGACCCCGCCGGTAGGCCAGGTCTGCGGGTCGGCATAGCGTCCGTCGTCGCCATAGTGCTTCTGCAGCCGCGCGATCTCGGCCTTGAGTTCACCGAACAGGGCCGCCACCGCGGGCGACTTCGCCTCGGCGTCGTCGAAGAGCAGGTTGTGCTGCTCGGTCGGGTCTTGCACGAGGTCATAGAGTTCCCAGGCGTCTTTGGTCCAGTAGTGGATCAGCTTGTGGGTCGCCGTGCGGACGCCGTAGTGGGCCCGCGTGTTGTGGTTGCCGGGGTCGTGGTAGTAACGGTAGTAGACGCTGCTTCGCCAGTCGGCCGGTTGCTCGCCGCGCAGCAGCGGAGCGATACTCCGCCCCTGCATCGACTCCGGTACCGGCAGGCCCGCGAGGTCGAGGATCGTCGGGGCGACGTCGATATTGGCGACGAACTGATCGGGAGTGACGCCCGCCCTGATCCCCGGGCCCCGGGCCAGCAACGGCACCCGCAGCCCCGGCTCATACATGAACCGTTTGTCGTAGAGGCCGAGGTCGCCGAGGTACCAGCCGTTGTCGGTGGTGTAGATCACGAGCGTCTCGTCGGTGAGGCCTTCGTGATCCAGCCAGTCGAGCACCCTGCCGACGCCATCGTCCACGCCCTGCACGCAGGCCAGATAGTCCTGCATGAACCGCTGATACTTCCAGCGGACGAGGTCGGTGCCGGTGAGCAGTTTTCCGTCCACCTCCACCTCCATCGGCCTCGCGTTCAGCCACTGCTGTCGCTCCTTCGGCTCAAGCCCCGCAGGCGGCTCGAGCTTCAGGTCTCGCCGGGTAAGGTCGCGGGCGACGGTCTGCTCGTTCTCGGGGAGCGCCGCCGGTCGGGTGGCGTAGTCATCGAACAGCGTGGCTGGCTCCGGAATCACGGCACCGGCAAACCTCGCCCGGTTGCGTTCGTCGGGCAGCCATTCGCGATGTGGCGCCTTGTGGTGGAGCATCAGGAAAAACGGCTTGTCGGCCGGCCGCGTCTTCAGAAACTCGAGGCCAAGGTCGGTGATCACTTCCGTGCAGTGGCCGTCGATCGTGAGCGACCCGCCGGGCACCAGGAACATCGGATCGCGGTAGGCACCCTGGCCGAGAAGCACGATCCACCGGTCAAAGCCGGTCGGGTCACTGCCGAGGTGCCACTTGCCGATCATGCCGGTGTGGTAGCCGCCGGCCTGCATCTGCTTGGCGAGGTGATCGCGGCTGCCGTCAAACCGGTTGAACACGGGCACGCCGTTGATGTGCGAATACTGTCCGGTGAGGAGCGTGGCCCGGCTGGGCGTGCAGATGGAGTTGGTGACGAACGAGTTGAGGAAGCGGGCGCCTCCCGACGCCAGGCGATCGAGGTGGGGCGTCTGGTTCACCTTCGAGCCGTAGCACGAGAGCGCGTGCTGGGCGTGGTCGTCGGTAAAGATAAAGAGCACGTTGGGCCGTTTTGGGGCGTCGGCGAACGCGGCGGCTGCCGCCAGGCTGAAGACGATTGCGAGCATGCGTGTCATCGAGAGACTCAGTTTTGACGACCCTGAGAAAACGCAGGCCCCGCATGCCAAACCCGGCTGCGGGACGGGACGAGTTGTCTCGCCAACGGCAGGATAGCCGAGGCTCGCCATCCTCGCCCCGATCCCGCAGCCTGACTCGTTGCGCGGCACGGAAGCCGCCGTCCAAGCCCAACGCCGTGAGGCGTGGGGCGAAGCGTGTGAGGGGCGGCGTCCGGAGTGGTTCGCCCGAGGCCTTACGGCCTTCGGCTTGTACGGAACGAAATCTGTCCAAGCCCAACGCCGTGAGGCGTGGGGCGAAGGGTGTGCGGGGCGGCGTCCAGTGTG
>JBBAVQ010000307.1:0-3478 GCA_040397625.1 Pirellulales bacterium
TTCCGTCGGCCGTGACCAGCCGGCGGACGTTGTGCGAGTCCATGTTGTAGGCGCCGAGGCCGACGGGGTCGTCGGCCACTACCCGCTGTTGGCAGTGGTGTTGTGTCATCACCACGTCGGCCATCATGCGGCGGGCCTCGCGGACGTAGAGTTGGTGCGGCCAGTGGCCGCTGTCGGTGAACTCGTCCCGTGCCGGTCCCCACCGGCGGAAGTGCGCCCGCACCTCATCGGGCACCCGCGGGTGGTTGGCGAGCGTCCACATCAGGCCTTGCTGGTAGTCGCGGTGTGCCGCCACGATTCGCTCCCGAGTCGCGTGGTCGCCGCACGGATAATCGGAGTTCGCCCCGAGGAAATCGGTGCTCACGGCGAAGTTGTTGTTGGTGTCGGTCTTCCGATTGGGCATCAGCACCGGGTTCCAGGGCACCCGGTGGTCGCCGGCCTCGAAGTTTCTCAGCACCAGTTCGTAGGTCTTCTCGTCGTAGGTCGCGGGCTTCGGCCAGTCGGCCCGGTTGTCGGGCACGTCGGTGGTGCACATCCGGAAGCAGTAGGCCTGCACCCGGGCGTCACCGGCGCCGTCGGTGCCGACCGGATCGGGCGAGATCAGCGGGAGGAGGCCGCTCGTCGGATCACCGGGCACCACGTAGGGATCGACGTCGTGGGTAAACTGGTGCTTCGTCGCGTGGGCCATCTGGATGCCGTTGAACGTCTCGCCGTAGGCGGCGTTGGCCTCCCGACCCACGTGAAATGCCACTCCAGCCTCGGCCATGAGGTCGCCCTCGTAGGTGGCGTCGATGAACATCCGGCCGGCGAACGTGCGTCCCGACTCCATCCGGATGGAGCGGATCGCGGCTCCGTCCTTGACCACGCCGCCGTCGAGGTCGAGTCGCTCACCCGTCACCACCTCGACGCCCGTGTCGGCCACCCAGTCGCGAAACACCCGCTCGGCGACGTGCGGCTCGAAGGTCCACATCTCGAGCTCGCCGGGCGCCCTGCGGCGGTTCTCGTAGTCGTCACTGCGCTCGCGGGTCCAGGCCGCAGGATCGGCATAGTGGCGACCCACCCGCCGATAGAACTCCCGCGACAGTCCGCCGATCGCCGCCTTCTTGCCGATGTCGGTGGCCCCGAGGCCGCCGGCAGTCAGGCCGCCGAGGTGGCTGCTGGGCTCCACGACCACGACCGTGCGGCCCATCGACTCCGCCTGGATCGCCGCCACGATGCCGCCGGACGTCGCCCCGTAGACGACGAGATCGCGGACCGGTTCGGCGGCTCCGCCCGCCGTCGCTGCCCATGCGGCGAGCATCGCCACCGCTGCGGCCGGGACGAATCGCATGGTATGCCTCAGAGACGCCGTTCGCGGACCATGCGGGCGGCGTCGAGGGCGGCGCCTCGCGCTCCCGCCGAATCACCGGCGGGCATCACGTGGATCGGCAGGCCGGCCTGTTCCTCCCGCTGCGACGGCATGCCCATGCGGATCTCGTCGAGGAACCAGCGGCGAAACTCGTCAGACGTCTCCACGGCACCGCCGCCGACGATCAAGGCGTCGGGATCGAAGACGTTGACCATCTCGTCGAAGAACAGTCCGAGCGCGTGGGCCTGCACGCGGAAGATGTCGCGGCACATCGCGTCGCCCCGCTCCGCCAGGCTGCGGACCTTCTTGGCGGCGTCGCCGATCTCCTCGGCCGCGAGCGGGTGGCCGGGGTTCCGGGCCAGGAAGTGCGGCAGGAGCGTGCGGCGGATGGCCGTCAGCGAGCAGAGGGATTCAAGGTCGCCGGTGCGTCCGCAGTTGCAGGCCGGCACCGCGCCCTCGATCCCGGGTACGGACTCGTGGGGGATCAGCACGTGGCCGAGTTCGCCGCCGAAGCCGTTGCGGCCGGTGACCACGCGGCCGCCCACGATCACGCCTCCGCCCAGGCCCGTGCCGATGATCGCCGAGACGCTGGTGGCGGTGTTGTCGGACCCGAAGATCGACACGTGCCCCCAGAGGGCCGCGGCGTTGCCGTCGTTGAGATAGGTGACCGGCAGGCCGAGCCGCGATTCCAGGCCGGCCCGCATGTCGTAGCCGGCCCACGCCGGGTGGACGAAGTTTGTCGAACCCTTCTTGCTGAGCACGCCCGACCCGCTCGCCGGCCCCGGCGTGTCGAGGCCCACCGCGACGAGCTTCGTGCGGTCTACGCCCGCCTTGCCGCACGCCATCTCGAGGCCGTCGGCGATCTGGCCGATGCAGATCGCGGGACCCTCGACGCTCCGCGCCGGATGCTCGCAGAGCCCGTCAACGAGAAACTCGCCACGTTCGTCGAGAAACGTGTAGTTGATCGCGGTGCCGCCGAGATCGATGCCGGCAACCACCTTCTCCGCGGGCGACATGGGCGAGTCCTTTGCTGATGGTCGAACGTGCTGGTCGGGTCGGTCAGCCGGCCGCCTGCTCTGCGAATCCCCGCTTCACGCGGGCGACGATCGCCCGTAGTCCGCGGGTCCTCAGGATACCGAGGACGTCGGCCAGGCCCATCCGGTCGAGGATGTCGTCGGAGATCGCGGCCACGTCGCCGGCCGGCCGGCCGTTGATCGCTTCGGCGAGAATCGAGACAAAACCCTTCACTGTGGGCGCCTCCGGGGCCACCTCGGCGACGAGCTGGGCGGAGCCGCCGGCCGATTCCATCCAGAGGAACACCGGCGTCTGGCACTCGTGCACCCGCCGATCCTCCACCGCCTTCCGCGCCTGGTACTCCGGCGACAGCGGCGGCAGGCCGTTGGCAAAGTCCACGAGCAGTTCGAGCTTCTCCCGCGCGTCGAGATCGGCGAACTCGCCGACCAGCTCGTCGAGGCGTTCTTGCACGCTCACCATGGGTCAGGCGTGCATCGCCGGCGCCGCCGCTCCGGACGCGGTGCCACCAGGCTCCGCACCCTTGGCGATCGGCACGCGAACGGAGTTGCCCCACTCGAGCCACGAGCCGTCGTAGTTCTTCACGTTGCCGAACCCGAGCAGGTAGGTGAGCACGAACCACGTCAGGCTCGACCGCTCGCCGATTCGGCAGTAGGCGATCGTCGGCGACCGCCGCTTCATCTTCAGCTCCTTGATGTAGAGCTTCTCGAGTTCCTTGACGGGCTTGAACGTGCCGTCATCGTGGCAGTTCATCGGCCAGGGGACATTCTGGGCTCCGGGGATGTGCCCGCCGCGGACGGCACCCTCGTTGGGGTAGTCGGGCATGTGCATCCGCTCGCCGCGGTATTCCTCGGGGCTGCGGACATCGAGCAGCTGCCGGCCGGCCTTGGCGTGCTTGAGCACCTCGTCGCGGAGCGCCCGGATCGAGCCGTCCTGCTCCGGCGCGGTGTAGTGCGCCCGCGGAGAGGAGACCCGCTCGCTCGACCAGGCCCGGCCATCGAGCTCCCACCGCTTGCGGCCGCCGTTCATGATCCGGCAGTCCTTGTGGCCGTAGAGTTTGAACACCCAGAAGGCGTAGCAGGCCCACCAGTTGTTCTT
>JBBAVQ010000308.1:0-3456 GCA_040397625.1 Pirellulales bacterium
TGGCGCAAAAGCAGGTGCTTGCGCCGCGCATGATCCAGTCGATGGAGATCCTGCAACTGCCGGTGATGGCCCTGGAGGAGCGGATCGAGGAGGAGATCCAAAACAACGAGACGCTCGAGATGGAGGAGGCGGGGCAGGACGCCCCCGTGATGGAACTGGCGGGGCCCGTCAGCGACGCCGAGCAGACCACGATTGAGCGGACCGTCGATGAGAAGCCGCTGATCGTCGATCAGGACCACTCCAACCAGGCTGACTTCGAGCGGACCTACGATTGGGCCACCGAGTATCCCGACAGCGACGACGACCGCAGTCGGCCGTCGGCGTCACAGATCGAGCAGGCGGGCGACCGCTACCTCGACGTCATGGCCAACATGGCCGAGCGGCCGGAAACGCTCTGCGACCACCTCCATGCCCAGCTCTCCAACTACGAACTCACCGACGCCGAGCGAAGTGCGGCCGACAAGGTGATCTACAACCTCGACGCGAACGGCTACCTCCCGATGCCGCTCGAGGATCTCGTCGAGTCCGACGGCCCTCCGGAGCAGATCACGCACCTCTACAAGGCGCTGGCTGCCGTCCAAAACATGGATCCGCCCGGCGTGGGCGCCCGCGATCTCAAGGAGTGCCTCCTGCTCCAGATCCGCCACGACACGCCGAACGCCCGGAACCTGCGGCGGCTCGTGTCGAGCCACCTGGAAGACCTGGCCGGGAATCGCCTGCCGGTGATCGTGCGGAAGACGGGGCTCACGCTCGAGCAGATCGAGGAACTCCGAGAGCAGCTGCATCTGCTCAAGCCCAAGCCGGGGGCGATCTTCAGTTCGCCGATCGTGGTTCCCGTAAAGCCCGACGTCTACGTCGACCAGCAGCCCGATGGGACCTGGAAGGTGCGGCTCGAGGAGATCGACCTGCCCAACCTGCGGATCAGCCCGATCTACCGCGACATGCTGATGTCGCCCGACACCGACCCCGGGACCCGCGAGTACATCAAGCGGAAGATCAACTCGGCCCAATGGCTGATCGACGCGATCGAGCAGCGGCGGAGCACGCTCCTCAAGACCGCGCAGGCGATCGTGGACCACCAGTCACGATTTTTCGTCGATGGGCCCGACGCGATCGAGCCGCTCAAGATGCAGCAGATCGCCGACCGCATCGGGATGCACGTCACCACGGTCAGCCGCGCCGTCGATGACAAGTGGCTGCAGACGCCCCGAGGACTCCACTCGCTCCGCAAGTTCTTCGTCGGCGGCACGGTCAGTGCCGATGGCGAGGAGGTAGCCTGGGACACCGTGCGGCTCAAGCTCCAGGAGATCGTGGACGGCGAACCGAAGGATGCGCCGTTCAGCGACGACGACCTGGTGAAGGAACTCGAAAAGCGGAGCATCGTCGTGGCCCGCCGGACGGTGACGAAGTATCGCAAGGCGATGAAAATTCCCAGTTCCCGCCAACGCCGGGACTGGAAGCTCGTGCGGGAGACCGATGTGGACGCCGACGCCGAGCCGCCCCTTGCCGACCACGGTGACGACGACCCCGACACCGTCGAAGCCTGACCGGGGATTCGTGCCCGCAGCCGCTCTTGCCGGTTTTTGATGGCGGCTCGTACGATCATCGGCTCCCGCCGTCCCGGAGCCCGCCGATGCGTTGCCCCTTCTGCCGTATCGACAATGACCGTGTGATCGATTCCCGCGCCGGCGACGACGGCGCCACGATTCGCCGCCGCCGGGAATGTCTCGCCTGTCGCCGCCGCTTCACCACGTACGAACGGGTTGAGCGGCAGTCGTTGACCGTGGTGAAAAAGGGGGGCGACCGCGATCCCTTCGACCGCGACAAGATCAAACGCGGGCTCGCGAAGGCCTGCTGGAAGCGGCCGGTGACGGAGGATGAAATCGAGCACGCGGTCTCGTTGCTCGAGGCCGAACTCTACGGCTCGTATGAGGGCGACGTGCCGAGCCGTGTGATCGGCGAGAGGCTCATGGAGATCCTCAAGGATCTCGACCCGGTGGCGTATGTCCGTTTCGCCAGCGTCTACCGCGAGTTCAAGGACGCGAGGGATTTCGTGGACGAACTTGAGCCGATCCTCAACGAGTCGGCCCGCGAAGGCTCGGTCTGACGCGGACGCACGCCGCCCGGCTCAGTCGCGGCGATAGTCGCCGTGTACTCCGCCGGTTTTCTCGTCGAGGCGGATCTGCTCGACCGTCATGTCGGGGTCGATCGACTTGCACATGTCGTAGATCGCGAGGGCCGCCGCCGAAGCGGCGACGAGCGCCTCCATTTCCACGCCCGTCCGGGCCGTGGTGCGGACCGACGTTTCGACGGTGACGGTGGCGGCGTTGGGAAAGCCGACGGTGACCTCAACGCCGTCGAGCGGCAGTGGGTGGCAGAGGGGAATGATGTCGCTCGTTCGCTTGGCGGCCATGATGCCGGCGATCCGGGCAGTGGCCACGGCATCGCCCTTCTCGAGATCGCCGGCCCGGATCCGGGCGACTGTTTCGGGCCTGGCGAGCAGCCGGGCCGACGCTCGCGCCGTTCGCGGGGTGACGGGCTTGCCGCCGACGTCGACCATCCGGATGCCATGGGAGTTGTCGCTCATCCCGCCGAGCATACCCCGTAAATGCCGTCGGCCGGCCCGCTGATCGCGGACCGGCCGACGGTTCGGGGTCGGACGCTATGCCTGTTGGCTCGCCTGGACGGCGAGCCTGGCAGCCGAGGGAACCCTTGGC
Source organism: Pirellulales bacterium (assembly GCA_040397625.1). Classification (GTDB taxonomy): domain Bacteria; phylum Planctomycetota; class Planctomycetia; order Pirellulales; family UBA1268; genus QWPN01. Next base: position 2,718 of record JBBAVQ010000308.1, read on the forward strand.
GTTCCCTCCGGCTGGCTAGGTTGTCACCGGCTCGCCTGGACGGCGAGCCTGGCAGCCGAGGGAACCCTTGGCGTTCCCTCCGGCTGCCTGAGCCCGCCGGGGCCATGGATGGCCCGGCGGGCGCTTAAACGAGTTCCTTGCGGGCACCGATGAGCGTCCGGAGACGCTCCGCCAGCAGGGCGACGTCGAAAGGCTTCTTGAAGCTCTCGTTGACGTGCGCACGATCGACCGTGATCTGCGAGCCGTCGTCCGGCAGCAGGGCGATCACGATCGTGTCGGCATACTCCGGATTGCGCCGCAGGTTTTGGCAGATCTGCTGGGCGTCGATCCGGCCGATCGAGTAGTCCACCACGATGCAATCGGGGTGGAAACTCTCCGCTTGGATGCCGGCCTCAAAGCCGCTCGCGGCGACCTGAATCTTGAAAGACCGCTCGACGGGCAGCTGCTTCTTCAGGTTCTCGATGAGCACCTGATCCTGGCCGACGAGCAGCACCTTCGCCATGGCCTCGTCCTCGAGATCGCCCAGCGGCATGCCGTGCTCTTTGAGGAACTTGATGAGATACTCCCGCGGAATGCGGCGGTCCTGGCTGCCCGGAATGCGGTAGCCCTTGAGCCGCCCTGAGTCGAACCACTTGCTCACCGTCCGTGGTGCGACTTTACAGATTTTGGCGACCTGGCCTGTCGTGAAAACCTTCATCGTCTGGACTCCCTGTGGGATCGTTCGTGTCCGGATATGTCC
>JBBAVQ010000309.1:0-3451 GCA_040397625.1 Pirellulales bacterium
GGTCGCGGAGCTGGCCGAGGATCCGCTTCTCGTACTGCTCCTTCCAGGCCCAGATCCGCTCCACGAGCTTCTCGCGGCCGAGGTCGTGCCGGGAGAGTTTCTCCTCCTCGAGCAGCCGCCGCTCGACCACGGCCTGCGTGGCGATCCCCGCATGATCGGTGCCGGGCATCCAGAGCGTGAGGAAGCCCTGCATCCGCCGCGTGCGGACGAGGATGTCCTGCAGCGTGTTGTTGAGGGCATGGCCGAGATGCAGCGCACCGGTGACGTTCGGCGGCGGGATCACGATGGAGTAGGTGCGGCGGCCGGCCTCGGGCTCGGCGTGCCACCAGCGGCCCGTGTCCCAGAGAGTGCGGCAGCGGGCCTGCGCGGCCCGGTGGTCGTATTGCTTCGGCAGTTCGTGCATGAGGGTCCTCGTCGCGGCCCCACATTCTGCCGACGCCACGGAAATCCCGCCACCGCAGGTCAACGGGTCCCCATCGCTCACGCGATTGGGCTTCCTGACGCCTCAGGAAGCGTCACGCCGTAAGGCGTACGGCCCTCAGGAAGCGTAACGCCGTAAGGCGTACGGCACTCAGGAAGCGTAACGCCGTAAGGCGTACGGCTGCCCCCATCGCTCACGCGATTGGGCTTCCTGGAGCTCACTTCGTGGCGGCGGGAACGAGCTTGAACACGCCCTGACCGGTGGGCGACGACGTGCACACATAGAGCTCGCCGTCGGCATCCTCACCAAAGCCGAAGATCGGCAGGCCGCTCCACGGAATCGACACGTTCGCCGTCGGGCGACCCGCCTCATCGACCGAGAGGGCCCACATCCGCCCCGTCACGTGATCGCCGTAGACGTAGCACCCGACGAGCTCCGGGATCGCCTTGCCGCGATAGACGCGGCCGCCGGTCACCGACCTGCCGAGCTGATGGTCGTATTCCCACACGGGGTCGATCAGCGGTCCGGCGACGGCCTGCGACCCGAAGGGCTTCGTGCCCTCCATGGCCTTCCAGCCGTAGTTGCCCCCCTTCACGATCAGGTCAACCTCCTCCCAGACGTCCTGTCCGACGTCCGCCGCCCAGAGCCGGCCCGTGGGCCGGTCGAATGCCAGCTGCCAGGGGTTGCGCAGCCCGTAGGCGTAGATCTCGCCGCGGGCACCCTCGCGGCCGACGAACGGATTGTCGGACGGGATCGCGTAGGCCAGCCCAGCGTCCCGGTGATCGACGTCGATTCGCAGGATCTTCCCGAAGAGCACGTCGAGCCGTTGGCCGTGGCCAAAGGGGTCGTTGCGGCTGCCGCCGTCGCCAAGGCCCACGTACAGCAGGCCGTCCGGACCGAACGCGATCGAGCCGCCGTTGTGGTTCCAGAATGGCTGCTCGATCGCCAGCACGACCTCCTCGCTCTGCGGATCGGCCCGGTCGGGATCATCCTTGGAGGCGCGGAACCGCGTCACGTGCTGCATCCGCTTCACGCCCGCAGCGTCGTCGCCCTTCATGGTCTGGCAGACGAAGAACTCGCCATTCTCCTGAAACCGTGGGTGGAAGGCGAGGCCGAGCAGTCCCTCCTCGTTCCACTTCGTCCACGGAGCGGTGCCGGCACGGAGGTCGAGAAACAGCTTCGCCTTCGGCACGCCCGGGCGGATCACGTGGATCATGCCGCTTTGGTCGGGCACAAACAGCCGGCCCGTGCCATCCCCGGCATCGGTCACCAGCAGCGGCCGCAGGGGCTGGGCCGACTTGCCGTCGTCGGCCTCCGGCTGCCAGTCGTCCCACGTCATCTCCGGGAATGCCGGCACCGCGGTCACCGCCGCCGTGCCGTCGTCCGCCCAGGCCACCGGCTTGCCCGGCGCCAGCTCGCGGATCTTGATCGAGCGGAAGGCCACCTCGTCGCCGTGATCCTGGAGGCAGAGATGCCCCTTCCCGGCCTTCCCGAACCCCGGAAACTTGGCGAACTTGCTCTTGGCCACCCGCTCGTTCCACTCCTTCGACCCGACGCGGAAGTGGTAGTAACTGACGCCGTTGAGGCAGACCTCGCCGCTGCCTGGCGCCACGCGCAGGTAGAGGTGATTCCACTCGCCGGCCGGTCGCGTGGCATCGACCGTCTCGGGCGGGCTCAAGCCGGCCGCCTGCTCCATGGTCCGGGCCCAGCCCGGGTTGAGCGGCTGGTAGAGCTGGTAGAGCCAGCCCGCGTGCTGCGGATCTTTGCCCTTGGCGTTGTCGATGATCTGCACCTCGGGTCCCGAGTGCCAGGGCTTCACCGAGTCTTCGGTCACGTGGAACATCACCCCGCTGTTGCCGCCGGGGCTGATGCGGTAGTCGAGCTGCAGCTCGAAGCCTCCATACTCGCCCTCGGTCACGAGATCGCCGGCTCCCGTGCCGCTGCGGACCAGCGCCCCGTTCTCGACGACCCAGCCGGGCGCGACGCCCTCTTTGCGGTAGTTGCGAAAGCCCTCGGTCGAGCGGCCGTCGAACAGCAACCGCCAGCCGCCCCGCCGCTCGGCCTCGGTGAGCGTGTTCGGAGGCGTCTCGGCACTGACCGTGCCACCCCCAAGCGTCAGCGTCATCACCAGCAGGATCACGGGCAGGATCACGCGACGCAGCGTCATGTCGGGGGTCATCTCCGGGACAGGAAGTAATGGAAGGAGTCGGCGAGCGCCAGCCAGCTTGCCTCGATCACATTTTCGCTCACGCCCACCGTGCCCCACACGCTCTCGCCATCGGTGCTCTCGATCGAGACGCGAACCTTCGCCGCCGTCCCCTCCTGGGCGTTGATCACGCGGACTTTGTAATCGAGGAGATGCATCCGATCGAGCACGGGGTAGACGGCCGCCAACGCCTTGCGGAGCGCGGCGTCGAGGGCATTCACCGGGCCGTCTCCCTCGGCCACCTCGTGCCGCAGTTCGCCAGCCACCCTGAGCTTCACGGTCGCCTCGGTGCGAACCTCGTCCGATCCTGCCGCGCGGCTCTCGACCGCCACGTTGTACGACTGCTTCTCGAAGGCGGGCTGAAACGTGCCGGCACAGCGATCGACGAGCAGGTCGAACGACGCGCCGGCGGCTTCGAACTGCCAGCCCTCGTTCTCCAGCCGGCAGACCTCGGCGAGAACCGTGTCGAGCAGCTTCCGGTCGTTCTTGACGTCGGGCCGTGTGACCATGGCAGCGATGTTAGAGCGGCCGGAGAGTTCGCTCACGAGGATCCGCCGCGAGTTGCCGACCGCCTCCGGGGCGATGTGCTCGTAGGACTCGGTCGCCTTCGCGATCGCGTGGACGTGCATGCCCCCCTTGTGCGCGAAGGCGCTGGTGCCCACGAACGGCTGGCCTGGCCGGTAGGTCATGTTGGCCGTCTCATAGACGAACCGCGAGAGTTCGGTGAGGTGGGCCGTGCCGGTGCCGCCGAGCACCTCGTGCCCCGGAAGCTTGAGGGCGAGATTGGCCACCACCGAGATCAGGTCGGCGTTGCCGCACCGCTC
>JBBAVQ010000310.1:0-3444 GCA_040397625.1 Pirellulales bacterium
ATGGATGGCGGAGCGAAGTCAGCATCGAGCGAGCGAAGGCCGGGAAGGCCGCAGCAAGCGTCCGGCGACGGGCATGGGCAGCCCGGAGCCTACGGTGAATGCCACGAGGCCCCCATCGCTTACGCGATTGGGCTTCCTGAGGCCGAGAGCGCGGCGGAGCCTGCGTGCCCCCATCGCTGACGCGATTGGGCTTCCTGAGGTCGAAGCACGGTCCGGCGGCGAGCAGCAGCCCGACGGGCCGGTTATCGCGGTCGTGACGAAGGCCGCGGTCGTGCGGCGCTGCGAAGTGAAATTCACGATCCATCCGCACTTTTTTCTTCACGTCGCACCAGCCGCGCAACCTACGCTTTGGTGTTGCCGTCGGTTCTGCAGGCGTTTTCCTGCAGCGACGGCCAGCGGAGGAACGTGAGATGACGATCCGTCAGATGTCGGTGGCTCTCGTGGCGGCAGTCGGTTGCCAGTTCGTGGCCGGCCTCGATGCCCGGGCGCAATGCTGCTTCAATGACCTGTTCGCGGGCTGCGGCGCGTGCATGAGGAAGCCCCCGGTGTACGCGGTCGCCCCCGTGGCTGCGCCGATCGTCGCGCCGGTTGCTGCGCCAATCGCGGCGCCGCCGCCCCCGGTGATGGTTCCCGTCCAGCAGACCAGCTACGTGCCCGAAACCACCTACCGCACGCAGTATCAAAACGTGCCGGTCACCACCTACAAGCCTTCCTGTGAGGTCGATCCCTGCACCGGCTGCTCCCGCGAGTGCATGCAGCCGGTCACGCAGTACGTCCAGCAGGCAGTGAACGTGCCCGTGACGCAGTACCGCGCCGTCACCACGACCAAGTACGTGCAGATGCAGCCTGGCTATGGCGGCGGTTATCCGGCCGCGCAGCCTGCCACGGCCATGCCTGCCATGGTGGCTCCGGCACCCGCAATGGCTGCTCCGGCCACCAGCCCGTTTGCCGCTCCCGTCCAGACCACGCCGCAGGGATGGGGGGCCGCCGGCGCCGACATTCCGCCACAACTCGTCCCCGGCTCGCCGTCACCGGCGCTGCCGCCGGCGTCGGTTCCTCAGACGTATCAGCAGCCGATCTCCCCGCAGGGCGGATATGCGGTGCCAGTGCAGCCTCAGGCGGCGATCCAGCCGCAGCCCACGCAGCCTCCGGCGCTCTCGCCAACGCCGTCGATGAAACCTATTCCGGAACTGCCGAAGGCGGCCCCCGCTCCGGCTGCACCGGCAGCTGCGGCGACCTCCACGCCGGCTTTCGCACCCTATGCCACTCCTGCCCCCGCCGGAGCCACCACCTGGCCGCAGTCCCCGGCGGCACCGAACGGCTACGCCATTCCCGGTGCGGCCCCTCCTGCCGCCGTCCCGGCTCCCTCGTTCGCGCCCCCGGGCATGCCGGTCGTTCCCGGCCAGGGGCCGAAGGCCTCCACCAACGCCTTCCCGAGACTGCTCGAGCCGACCAGCCACACCACCTCATGGCAGCCGGCCATGCTCGCGCCAGTCGATGCCGGTCGCCGCCCTGGGTATCCGACCGCCGCGTTGCCGGCCCGACTCCAGCAGTGATCGCGAGCGCTGGCGGTGGCGCTTGCCGCCTGCCGTCTTTCCGCTGACACTTCCGGTGGCCGGGATCAGTCCCCTGCCCGGCTCCGGGAGCGCAGTGGCACCGTGACGAACTCCGAAATCGCCGCCGTCTTCGACCGCGTCGCCGACCTGCTCGAATACCAGGGGGGCAACGTCTTCCGTGTGCGCGCCTATCGAAACGCGGCCCACACGATCGGCGGGCTCGTCGATCCGCTGGCGGCTGTCCGCCGAGACGACGGCCGCGCGCTGACGGACCTCGAGGGCATCGGCGACGATCTCGCCGACAAGATCGAGCTGCTCCTCGACACCGGCCACCTCCCCCTGCTCGAGGAGCTCAAGGCTCAGGTGCCCGCGGCCGCCTTCGACCTGATGAGGGTTCCAGGCCTGGGCCCGAAGAAGGTGAAGCAGCTCGTCGACACGCTTGGGATCGATTCGCTCGAGGCCCTCGAGCAGGCCTGTCGTGAGAAGCGGGTCGAGGGTGTGAAAGGCTTCGGTGCCAAGACGCAGGCGGCGATCCTCGACAACATCGCCTTTGCCAAAGACCCGGCCCACGCCCGGATGCTCTGGAACGACGCCGATGCCATCATCCAGGACATCCTCGCCTGGATGCGGCAATGCCCGCAGGCGCGGCAGGTCGAGGGGGCGGGGAGTTGGCGTCGGGGCCGCGAGACGGTGGGCGACCTCGATGTGGTGGTCGACAGTCATGCCGCCGCGGCCGTGATGGACCACCTCGAGCGTTGGCCGGGCCTGGCCGCCGTGCTGCAGCGCGGCGACACGAAGACGAGCATCCGCGGCCCGCAAGACATGCAGATCGATCTCCGCGTGGTGGCGGAGGAGTCATTCGGGGCGGCCCTGCAGTATTTCACGGGCTCGAAGGAGCACAACGTGAAGCTCCGATCCAGGGCCAGGGACCGCGGTCTGACGATCAACGAATACGGCGTGCATCCACTCTCCACAGCCGCCCCTCCCACCCGCGGTGATGCGGTCGCGGGGCGTGTGGAGGCCGACGTCTACGAGGCGGTGGGGCTCCCGTGGATCCCGCCCGAGCTTCGCGAAGGCGGCGACGAGATCGAGCGTGCCGAACACGGCCGGCTCCCGACGCTCGTCGAACTGGCCGACATCCGCGGCGACCTCCACATGCACACCACCGCGACCGATGGCGAGGACACGCTCGCCGACATGGTCCGGGCGGCGATCAACCGCGGACTCGAGTACGTGGCGATCACCGACCACGGCCAGCGGGTGACGATGGCGCGCGGCCTCGACCGCACGCGGCTGCTGAAGCAGTGGGACGAGATCGACCGGCTCAACGAGTCGCTCGCGAGCGACGGCGAATCACCGATCACGGTGCTCAAAGGGATCGAGGTCGACATGCTCGAGAAGGGCGGGCTCGACCTGCCCGACGACGTTCTCGCCCGCGCTGACTGGGTGGTGGCCAGCCTGCACTACGGCCAGCAGCAACCCCGCGACCGGATCACGGCTCGGATCATCGAGGCGATCGAGAATCCGTTCGTACGGGTGATCGGCCACCCCACGGGCCGACTGCTCAATCGGCGTCCTGCCTACGACGTCGACCTTGCGGCCGTGATTGACGCGGCGGCCCGAACTGGCACGTTTCTGGAGATCAATGCCAACCCGTGGCGACTCGACCTCGATGACCGCCAGGCGGCCGCGGCCCGGAAGGCAGGCGTGCCACTCGTCATCTCGACCGACGCCCACTCGACCAGTGGCCTCGACGTGATGCGGTGCGGCGTGCTCCAGGCCCGTCGTGGCGGCCTCGAGAAGGGCGATGTTGCCAACACGCGGTCGCTCGCCGACCTCCGCCGCCTGATGGCGAAGAAGGGTTGATACGGATCACACTTGATCCTCG
>JBBAVQ010000311.1:0-3417 GCA_040397625.1 Pirellulales bacterium
CGTGGCCGTCGGTGGAGCCGGCTTCAAGCGAGGGGTGGCCGTCGGCGAGACGAGTTCCGACGGCAAGGAGGTGGTGACCGAGCCCTACTCCTCGCAGGACCTCATGGCGAGCGTGCTCAAGTCGCTCGACATCTCGCTCGAGACCACGTTCACGGCGAAGAACGGCCGGCCGATGAAGATCGCGAACTCCGGCAAGGTCATCAAGGAGTTGTTCGCCTGACTGCGGCAGCCGAAGGTGATTCGGGCCGCGGCTCCCCCCGCTCCGTCGGTGCGGTGAAGCCGCTGGCGCGACTCGTGCTCCCCGTGCTCGTGGAGCAGCTGCTCGCCCTGTCGGTCGGCTTCGTCGACAAGTGGTTGGCCGGCAACCTCTTCGCCGGCGCCGAACCGCTCGCCGCCGTGGGGCTGGTGGCCTACTGCCTGGCGTTTCTCCCCGTGCTGTTCGCCCTGCCGACCGCCGCGGTGACGGCGCTCGTCGCCCGCCACGTCGGGGCCGGCGAACCGGCGGCGGCCCGCCGAGCGCTGGCCCAATGCGGGCTCGTGGCCGTCGCGCCGACCGTCGCAATGGCCGTGCTGGCAGCGGGGTGGGGCAGTCGGCTGGTGGAGGCGCTCGGGCTCCCGCCGGAGAGCAGCCTGCTGGCGGAACGCTACCTCGCGATCGTGCTGCCCGCCCTGCCGGCGATGGCGGTGATCTGGGTGGGAGTCGCCGCGCTGCGCGGGGCCGGCGACATGGTGGCCGGGCTCGTCTCGATGTCGGTCGTCAACGTCGTCAATGCGGCGGCCAGCTTCGCCCTGGCGACCGGCGCCGGCGGGCTGCCTCGGCTCGGGTGGGAGGGGCTGGCCTGGGGAACGCTCGCCGGCTACTGCTGCGGTGCCGCCTGCGTGCTGGTGATCCTGGCGATCGATGCCCGGGGCCTCCGACCGCGGGCGGCCGACTGGATGCCCGATGCCGCGTGGCAGCGGCGGATCGTCCGCGTGGGCGTGCCGGCGGGTGTCGACGCGGCCGCGAATGCGGCCTGCCATCTGACGTTTCTCTCGATCGTCAATCGCCTGGGCAACGTCGATGCCGCCGCCCACGCCGTGGCGGTGACGATCGAGTCGCTCGCCTTCCTGCCCGGCAGCGCGTTTCAGGTCGCGGCCGCCACGCTGGCGGGGCAGGCGCTCGGCGCCCGCGATGAGAAGCGGGCCCGACAAGGTGTCTGGCTCGCCGCCGGAGCCGCCGCCCTGCTGATGGGTCTGGCGGGCGCGGCGTTCTTTCGGTTCGCCGAGCCGCTGTCGGCCTGGTTTGCGGGGGCCGGCGCGGGTCCGGAGGTGGCCGCTCTGGCGGCGGCGCTGGTGAGGATTGTGGCCTTCGCTCAGCCGCCGCTGGCGCTCCTGATGGTGCTCTCCGGCGGCCTGCGAGGTGGCGGGGCCACCCGGCCTCCGCTCGTCGTCAACTTCCTGGGTCTCGTGGCGGTGAGGCTTCCCCTGGCGATTCTGCTCTCCTGTCGGGAGGTCGAACTGCCCGGGGGCTTTGGCGTGCTCCATGGCTTGGGGCTCGGCGCCCGGGGCGCGTGGCTGGCAATGGCTGCCGACCTGACGGTGCGCGGGCTCGCGATGGTGGCGATCGTGGCCCGTCCCGGATGGACGAGAGTGCGCGTCTGAGCCGCCGCGCCGCCACGGATTGCCATGGCCTTGCCGGCCAGCGACGCTACACTCTGCGAAGGCGGCGCAGATGCCGCGTGTCCGCGGCGGTGACGGTGGTCCGACCTTTCTCCAGTTCCCATGTTGAGTTCCCGTTTCCGGATCCCGTCCCCCGACCGCGTTGAACTCACGATTCCGTTGAAGACTCTGTTCCCGAGCGAGGGCCTCGAATGGCGGTCGATCTCGACCTGAAGCACTGGAGCACGGCGGACGCTGCCGACCTCTACGAGGTCGCTCGCTGGGGCAACGGCTATTTCGCGGTGGGGCCGAACGGCCACATGCTCGTCCATCCGGACAAGGATCCGACCAAGAGCATCGACCTGAAGCAGCTCGTCGACCGGCTCCAGATCAGGGGCATCGACCTGCCGATCCTGCTTCGCTTCGCGGAGATCCTCCAGCACCGGCTCGGCGAACTGCACGGCGTGTTCACCAATGCGATGCGGGAGAGCGGCTACCGCGGCGACTACTGCTGCGTCTATCCCGTGAAGGTCAATCAGCAGCGGCAGGTCGTCGAGGAGGTGCTGCGCTTCGGCAAGCCCTATCGCTTCGGGCTGGAGGCGGGAAGCAAGCCGGAACTGCTGGCGGTGATCGCCCTGGCCGACAACGACACGCCGATCATCTGCAATGGCTTCAAGGATGCGGAGTTCATCGAGACGGCGATGCTCGCCCAGAAGATCGGGCGGAAGATCATTCCCGTCGTGGAGCGGTTCTCCGAGTTGCACCTGATCCTCGAGTATGCGGAGAAGCTCGGGGTTCGCCCGCGGATCGGTATGCGGGTGAAACTCGCCACGCGGGGCAGCGGTCGCTGGCAGTCGTCGGGGGGCTTTCGGAGCAAGTTCGGGCTCACGGCGAGCGAACTCATCAAGGGCCTCGAACTGCTGGCCTCGCGGGGCATGGAAGACTGCCTCCAGCTGCTCCATTTCCACCAGGGCAGCCAGATCACCAACATCCGGCACATCAAGGGGGCGCTCAACGAGGCTTCGAGGATCTACACGGAACTCGTGAAGCGCGGCGCCGGTCTCTGCTACCTCGACGTCGGCGGCGGCCTGGGCGTCGACTACGACGGCTCGCAGACCAACTTCGAGTCGAGCGTCAACTACAGCCTCCAGGAATACGCCAACGACGTCGTCTCCCACGTGCAGAACGCCTGCGATGAGGCGGGCGTGCCCCACCCCACGATCATCTCCGAGAGCGGGCGGGCAGTGGTGGCGTATCACAGCATGCTGATCTTCGGCGTGCTCGGCGTGTCGGAGCAGGGCGGGGGCGGGGAGGTGTCCGAGCCGGCAGCCGACGCGGAGCAGCCGCTGCACGATCTCTGGGAGGCCTATCAGGGGATCAATGTGCGGAACCTGCTGGAGAGCTACCACGACGCCCAGCAGTCGCTCGACACGGCGATGAACCTCTTCTCCAGCGGCTACCTGCCGCTCGACCAGCGGTCGGCCGTCGAGAGCCTCTACTGGGCGATCTGTCGCCGGATCTGCAAGCTGACGAAGACGCTCGAGTTCGTCCCGGAGGAACTCGAGGGGCTGCAGGCCACGCTCTCCGACACCTACTTCTGCAACTTCTCGCTCTTCCAGTCGATTCCCGACAGCTGGGCCATCAAGCAGCTGTTTCCCGTGATGCCGATTCACCGGCTCAACGAGCGGCCCTCGCAGGCCGCCGTCCTGGGCGACGTGACCTGTGACTCCGACGGCAAGATCGACCAGTTCATCGACCGCCGCGACGTGAAGCGGACGC
>JBBAVQ010000312.1:0-1842 GCA_040397625.1 Pirellulales bacterium
CCTGGAAGTGGATCAAGGAGGGCACCGTCTGCTCGATGCTGCTCTACAACGGCAATCCGATTTCGATGGAGCCGCCGAACCACATGGTGCTCAAGGTCGAGTACGCCGAACCGGCGATGCGTGGCAACACGGCGACGAACCTCACGAAGCCCGTGAAGCTCGAGACGGGTGCCGACGTGATCGTGCCGGCGTTCATCGAGCAGGGCGACTCGATCAAGGTCGATACGCGGACGGGCGAATACCTCGAACGCGTGAAGGCCTGAACGCGCTCTGCCATGAGCCGCGGGGGTCATGGCGCATCCGGATCCAGTGCGGTCGAGCCGTAACGCTCACGCGGTTCGGGTTTCCGAGCAGCGGGCAGCCGTACGCCTTACGGCGTTACGCTTCCTGCTGGCCTTGCGGCGTTACGCCTGCTGGATCAGGAAGCCCAATCGCGTAAGCGATGGGGGCCAGGAGCGAGCGAGATCGCGTGTGGCTGCACCTGAGGCCGTACGGCCCTCGGCTTCCGCAACGCGGTCAGTCCCAATACCAGCCGTCGGCCGGCAGGTCCTTCGCGGCGGCGTGGGCCGACTTCACCTCGCCCTGCTCGTCCATGATCAGGTTCGGCGGAGCGATCGCCATCCGGGGGTGGACGGTCACGCCCCCGCCGATCGGCGTCAGCAGCCGATTCTTTCGCCACACGGCATGGATCGCCGTCTCGGCCCGAGTCGGAGCCGAGAGCCGCTCGACCGGGTAGGCCTGCTCGCTGACCAGCGTGTCGGCGCCCCAGCCCGCCTTGCCGTAGGCATCGTGCTCCTGCATGTAGGCGGCCGCCACCACGAGGTCGATCATGTTTCGCAGCTGGGCGTAGACCGGATTTCGGGCCGCGATCGCGGCGTAGTTTTTGGTGAACGCCTGCGTGAAGCCGACGCTGGCCTGGTCGGCCTTCGTCGAAGAGAGCCTCGACCCGTCGGCTCGCACCACCTCGTCGGCTCCGCAGAGCTTCACGCCCCGGCCGACCAGTTCGATCGCGAGGTCGTCCTCGGCGATCCTCACGCACTCGTAGTCGGGAACGAAATACCACCGCTGCAGGGCGTTGGCGGTCGTGGCACCACGGCTCGCGAGTTCGATCCACGTGGCCATCTTCACCGGCGGCGGCTCCAGGCCGATGCCGATCAGCTTCATGCGGTAATCGGCCTCCACCATCACGTTGGCGAAGTGCGTGGCCGGTGAGACGCCCTGAACCGAGACCGTCTGGTCGCCGAGCGCCTGCTTCATCCCGTTGACCAGGTCGTCGGCGTTGCCCTGTGGATTCACGTGGCCGGTCTTGGCCAGGAAGGCCTGCATCGCCGCGAGGCCTTCCTTGGTCGGGTCGATCGAGCAGCCGACGAGCCTGTCCTGTGGGTGGCCCGGTGCGAAGGCACGCAGGGCGGTGGCGAGGTCTTCGAGGAGCACGGTCGGGCTGCCGGTCTCGGCACCGATTACGCGGCCGCTCGAGGGGTCGGTGAGCCAGGGCTCGGCTGGGCCGGCGAGCACGATCTCGCCCGGCGTGTCGCCCTCGGCCGGATAGACAAACACATACTGCACGCGGGTGAGGCCGGCGAGTTTCTCGATCTCGTCGGGAACGCCGCGACCGTCGGCGGCGTGTTTCACCAGCGCCTTCTCGAGTCGCGAGAGGGCCACCTTGCGGAGCGGGACCTTCTTTCGCAGGTCGCCTGGCAGGGCCTCCACGGCGGCCTTGCGCTGCATGGCCGAAAGGCCGCCGGAGACGATCGACTGCGCGCGGAGCACCCCCTGCGGGTCGACGCTGATGCCGGCAGGCTGGGCGCCGCCGTCCACGATGGTCGTGTTGTTTCCCCCGCC
>JBBAVQ010000312.1:1942-3414 GCA_040397625.1 Pirellulales bacterium
GAGGCTGCTGGCAGAAACACGCATGGATTCACCCGTGGCGGGATTCCGAGGTCTGGCCGACACACGGGGCGGAGAGTAGTTGCACGGGAACACGCAGGCAATGCGAAGTTTTCCCGTAAAAAAGCCCAGATTTCGCCCCGCGCTCAGCCCACGCCCGCGGGCGTCCTGCCGGGGGGGCCGCGACGGGCGGGCTCCTCGCGGCGGCCACCGATCGACACCGGGGCCCTCACGCATCCGGGGCCGAGCAGGGCGACCAGATCGCCGTGGAACGCCGGCCCCCACTGCACCTTGTCGCGATCGGCGTCGAGGAGCACTCGCGAACCGTCTGCCAGGTCGATCACCAGCCGCAGGGGCGTCTTGCCCGGATGGCGGCGGACGAGGTCGGCGAGTCGGTCGAGCGTGGCCGAGTCGTGCTCGCCCTCCACCAGCTTCACGGTCACGCCCCGCGGCTGCAGCTTCCAGGCCTCGGCGATCGGCACGATCTCATTCACGATCAGGTTGGTCTCCTCGCTGCCGGCGCGACGGTCGATCGAACCGCCCACGATCACCACCGCGTCGGGCTGCAGGTGCTCGCCGAGGCGGGCGTAGTCTTCCGGCCAGCAGATGCTGCGGACGAGGCCGTTCATGTCTTCGAGATCGAACATCCCGTAGCGGGTGTGCGTCGATCCCGGTCGGGCCTGTTTGGTGTTGGAGAGCTTGAGGGCCGCGACGAGACCGCCGATCACGACTGCGTCCTTCGCCTTCGTGCTCCCGAGATCGCCGGTGCCGTGGGTGCAGATCGCCTCGATGAGGCCGTGGAACTCGGCGAGCGGATGGCTGTGGATGTAGTAGCCGAGCACCTCCTTCTCGTTCGACCGCATTTCGAGGTCGGAGAGCGGGGGCACGTCGGGCAGGCCGGCCGGAGCGGTGACCGCCGCCGGCTGCGGGTCGTCGAAGGCGGCGAACAGGTTCTTCTGGCCGCTCCGGCGGTCGGCGAGTTGGGCGGCGCCGGCTGCCATCGCCTTCTCAATGCCGGCGATGAGCGCCCCGCGGTGGCCACCGAGCGAGTCGAGGGCGCCGGCCTTCGCGAGGTTTTCGATGGCGGTCTTGTTGACCACCGACGAGTCGAGCCGGCCGCAGAAGTCGTGGAGGTCGCGGAAAGGTCCCCGCTTCGCCCGCTCCTCGGCGATCGCCTCCGACGCCTGGACGCCGCAGCCCTTCACGGCCGCGAGCCCGAACAGGATCTTTCCGCCCGCGACGCTGAAGTCGGCGGCGGAGGCGTTGACGTCGGGCGGAGCCACGTCGATCCCCATCCGTCGGCAGTCTTCCACGTGCTCGACGAGCGAATCTTTCTTCTTGAAGTTGCGGCCCGTGATGTCGCCCGAGAGGAGGGCGGCCATGAACTCGGTGGGGAAGTGCGTCTTGAGGTAGGCCGTCTGGAAGGCGAGCAGGGCGTAGGCCGTGGAGTGGCTCTTGTTGAAGCCATAGCCGGC
>JBBAVQ010000313.1:0-3396 GCA_040397625.1 Pirellulales bacterium
CCGTCTTTCGACGTCCCGTCGCGATGATCTCGTCGCCTCGCCGCGCCGACTTCACGCCCTGCTCAACCGCCATCGTCGTGCCTCGCTCACCCTGGAAGTTTGAAATACCGTGTGTGTTGTTCCATCATCCCGCATCATCCCGCATCGTCCTGGGCTGTCCGCCAAACCGGCGGTTCGCAGCCAACTCGCCATTGTGCCGCGGTTCAGACGCCGAGATCGATCGGCTCCGGCTGCTGCGGCTGGTGGGGATGCTCGCTGCCGGCATACACCTTGAGCTTGTCGAGCATCTTCCGGCCGAGCCGCGTCTTCGGCAGCATGCGGCGAACGGCCTCCTCGATGATCAGTTCGGGGCGACGGTCGCGGCGGTGCTCCGCGGTTTCCGACTTCAGCCCCTGATAGCCCGTGTACCACCGGTACAGCTTCTGCTGCCACTTCTTGCCGCTGAACTCGACCTTGTCGGCGTTGATCACGACCACGTGATCGCCGGTGTCGACGTGCGGGGTGTACGTCGGGCGGTGCTTGCCCATCAGCACCATGGCGATGGCGCTGGCCAGCCGGCCCACGCGACGCTCGCTGGCGTCGACGACCCACCACCGCTGATCCACCTCGCCGGGCTTGGCCATGTACGTTTTCATCTGTCGCTCGACCGTCCGTCTCTCAAATTCAGGGGACTGTTCAGGGAACTGGCGCTGCCTCCGGCCGCCGGCCGGGGAGAACCGGGGAGACTAACAATGCCGTGGTTCCCAGGCAAGCCGCACGGCCGCAGAACGGCGAAAACCGGCCTGCCAGCACGGGGCCCCGCCGGCTCTCCTGGCGGTGCCGCATGGACGCGACCACCCGCCGAGGCAAGAATCGACGCTCTCCCTGCCGTTTCATCACCCCTGCTGAACGCTGCCGCATGAAGGTCGCAGTCCTCAAGGAATCCTTTCCGGGAGAACGCCGCGTGGCAGCCGTGCCATCCGCGGTTCCGGTGCTCCTGAAGGCGGGCCTCACCGTGGCCGTCGAGACGGGCGCGGGGGCTGCAGCCGGCTTCTCCGACGACGACTATCGGACCGCCGGCGCCGAGATCGTGTCGCGGGAAGAAGCCCTCGCGGCCGACGTGGTCCTGGCGGTTCGTGTCTGCGGAGCCGGCGGTGACGGCTGGCCCGCCGACCGCGACCGCCTGCAGCGAGGCAGCGTCCTCGTAGGACTCTGCGACCCGCTCTCAGCGGCCGACGCCTGCCGCGAGGCAGCCGACCGCGGCGTGACGCTCTTCGCCCTCGAACTCGTTCCCCGCATCACCCGCGCTCAGAGCATGGACGTGCTCTCCAGCCAGGCCAACATCGCCGGCTACCGGGCCGTGATCGTGGCCGCCGCGGCGCTGCCGCGAATCCTGCCGATGATGACGACGGCCGCCGGGACGCTGACGCCCGCCAAGGTGCTCGTGCTCGGCGCAGGCGTGGCCGGCCTTCAGGCGATCGCCACCGCGAAGCGGCTTGGCGCTCAGGTGAGCGGCTACGACGTCCGGCCCGCAGTGAAGGAACAGGTGCAGAGCCTGGGAGCCAAGTTCGTCGAACTGCCGCTCGAAACGGGCGGCAGCGAAGCCGCTGGCGGCTATGCCAAGGCGATGGGCGAGGAGTTCTACGCCAAGCAGCGCGAACTGCTCGGCAGGGTGGTGGCCGACTCGGACATCGTCATCTGCACCGCGCTCATCCCCGGCCAGAAGGCGCCGGTGCTGGTGACGGCCGACATGGTGCGGCGAATGCGGCCGGGCAGCGTGGTCGTCGATCTGGCGGCGGAGCGAGGTGGCAACTGCGAGGGATCGAAGCCCGACGAGGCCGTCGTCGTGGACGGCGTCACGATCCTCGGCCCCACCAACCTGCCGGCCGAGGTGCCCTTCCACACCAGCCAGCTCTACTCCAAGAACATCGTCACGTTCCTCACCCACCTGGTGAAGGCGGGCCTGCCGGACGTCTCGCCCGACGATGAAATCTGCCGCGACACGCTGGTGGCCCGCGGCGGCGAACTCGTTCACCCGAAGGTCCGTGAGCGGGCCGGGCTGCCGCCCCTCGCCCCCGTGACCCCGCCACAGCCCTGAACCCAGGGTCACCCCGCACGGAACGCCCAACCATGTCGCCCTCGCTGCTGATCCCGCTCCTCGCCGAAGCGGTCGTCGCCGAAGATCCGGCAACCCGGTTCCTCCGGTTGCTCACCGTCTTCCTGCTGGCGATGTGGGTGGGCTTCGAGGTGATCACGAAGGTGCCGCAGCGGCTCCACACGCCGCTCACCAGCGGCTCCAATGCGATCTCGGGCATCACGGCGGTGGGGGCGATCGTCGTGGCCGGTGCGATGGCCACCCGGTTCGGCTCGCTGCTCGGCCTGCTCGCGGTGATCCTCGCCATGATCAACGTCGTGGGTGGCTTCGTCGTCACGCATCGGATGCTCGAGATGTTCAACCCGAAGAAGAAGTAGCCGCATGTCGAGCCAGGCCTGGATCAACCTCGCGTACCTCGCGGCCTCGATGCTCTTCATCGTGGCCTTCAAGCTCATGACCGGCCCCCGGACGGCCGTGAAGGGCAACTACCTCGGCGCCGCGGGCATGGCGCTCGCCCTGCTCGCCGCCTGCTGCGAGGGGCCCGTCGTCGAACGGCTGCGGGCGGTCGGGGCGGGCGGCCTTGTGATGGTCGGGGTCGCCGCCGCCATTGGCGCGGCCATCGGAGCGGCGATGGCGCTGAAGTATCCGATGACGGGCATGCCGCAGATGGTGGCCCTGCTCAACGGCTTCGGTGGCGCCGCCTCGTCGCTCGTGGCCGGCGCCGAACTCTGGAACATGACGGCCGCCGCGAAGAGCGACACCGCGGCCGTCGCCGGCCTCGCGGCCGCCAATCTCGTCCCGTGGACGCAGTTCGCGATCGCCACCGCCCTCACCGGCCTGATCGGCGCCGTCACCTTCTGGGGGAGTTTTGTCGCCTTTGCGAAACTCGAGGAGTTGCCGCGGTTCAAGCAGGCCTGGACCAATCCCAATCGTCACTGGATCAACCTCGGGCTCGCCGTGGTCACGCTGCTGCTCATCTGGGGGCTGTGCGTCTATCCGCGGTCGGTCCTCCTCTACTGGCTGCTCGTGGTGGTGGGCAGCGTGCTCGGCTGCACGCTCACGATGCCGATCGGTGGTGCCGACATGCCGGTCGTGATCTGCCTGCTCAACAGCTACTCGGGCCTCGCCGCCGCCGCGGCCGGATTCGTGATCGACAACTCGGTGCTCGTGATCGCCGGCTCGCTCGTGGGAGCCTCTGGGCTGATCCTCACGGCGATCATGTGCAAGGCGATGAACCGCTCGCTCGTGGGCGTCCTCTTTGGCGGCCTCGGCACCACCACCGCGGCCAACGCCGACGACGTCTACGCCGGCAAGGTGAAGAG
>JBBAVQ010000314.1:0-3395 GCA_040397625.1 Pirellulales bacterium
AGCCCAATCGCGTGAGCGATGGGGGCTGAGTCCAGCGAAGGGCAGCCGTACGCCTCACGGCGTTACGCTTCCTGAGTTCGGTGTCAGGAAGCCCAATCGCGTGAGCGATGGGGGCTGAGTCCAGCGAAGGGCAGCCGTACGCCTTACGGCGTGAGGCTTCCTGAGGCTTTCAGTGGACAGGGCCGGAATCGAACCGGCGACACATGGATTTTCAGTCCATTGCTCTACCAACTGAGCTACCTGTCCCGAGGCTATTTCGTAGGCGGAAAAGGGGCCGCTGTCAACGAGACGGGCTGTTTCCGCCGCGGAAACCACGGTTGCCAAAAGGCATCGTTCGAAGCTGGCTCGCAGGCTCAGCGCTGCGGGCGACCCGCCGCACTCGCCGCCACCTGCAGCACCAAGACCAGCAGAAAGGCCCACCAGCCAAGCGTCGAGGGCGAGGTGCCGCGCAGCAGATCGTCAAACTTCGTGGGATCGATTCCCCGCACGATGCCCATGGCCAAGCCGAAGCCGATGCCGGCGGGGACTGCGATCAGAAACGCCTGCGTCACGAGGCTTGCGAGCCACGATCGACGAACGCTCGTCGCCGCGGCGATGAGCGTCTCACTGATATCGTTTGACCCGCCGAACGAGGATTCCGACATCCCGAACGACGACGAACCGGACGACCTGTCCGAGCCGCCGCCGAACGACGGCAACGGCGGCGGCCGCAGGCTGTCGCGGCCACGGGCCCCCTCGGCCATGGCAAGCCCACGGCCGCTCCACGGCTGCCCGTCGGGTAGCCACGGGTGAAGCCGCTCCACCACCGCATGGGCCGACGCGATTCGTTTCTCCGGCGTCTTGGCCATCATGTCATCGATCACTCGGCAGAAGGCGTCGCTTACGTGCGGGGCCAGTCGGCGGACAGGGTCGGGCGTTTCGGTCAGATGCCGCTGCATCTTCTCTTTGCGGCCGCCGCCTGGAAACGGCACCCGCCCGGTGACGGCGTAGTAGAGCGTGCAGCCGAGCGCATAGATGTCGGCCGACGGACCGACGTCGTCGGGCGCGCGGATCTGCTCCGGAGCGATGTAGTCCATCGTGCCGACCACGCGACCGATCCGCGACGACTCCTCCTCGAGCTGCGAACCCGCCAGCCCAAGATCGAGCACCTTCACGCGGCCATCCTGCATCACGAGCAGGTTCCCCGGCTTCACGTCGCGGTGCACGAGCCCCTGCTCATGGGCGTAGGCCAAGCCGCGGGCGGCCTGCGCGATCACCGAGGCCGCCGTTGCCTCGTCGAGCGGCCCATACTTCTGCACATACCGTTTGAGATCGATGCCCGGCACCAGTTCGGTGACGAGGTAGTAAACCATCGCGTCGTATCCGGCATCGAAGGCCCGCACGAGGTTGTCATGGTCGAGCCGGCCGAGCATCCGCATCTCCCGACGGAATGCGGCCTCCGACTCGGGCGTCGACTTCGCCCGCGGCAACACCTTCACGGCCACTTCGCGGCCCATCATCGCGTGCTCGGCACGAAACACCTGCCCCATGCCCCCCTTGCCGATCTCGTCGAGCACGGTGTACTGCCCGAGCCGAAACCGCCGCCGGCCGGCCAGCATCTCGTGAGCCTGGAACGGCGTGAGGAGCCCCTGGGAGACGAGATTCTCCGAGACGGCCTGATCCCAAGCCTCCGGATCCGCAGCGCCTTGGGTCATGAAGATCCCGACGCCCTGCTCGGCTGCCGCCAGCTGCGGCTCCTCGATCAAGCCGCTTGCCAGCGCGGTCTCTCGGAAACGCGGACGGTCGGAGCGGGCGGCTGAAGCTGAGGGTTTGGCCATGGCTGAAACGAGTTTACCACCGTGATTCCGCAGCCGATCGGACGGTCAGCGGCCGGCGACTCCGGAAAACAGGCTCGGAAACGCCCCGCTCCAGGCGTCGCGGCAGGGCG
Source organism: Pirellulales bacterium (assembly GCA_040397625.1). Lineage (GTDB taxonomy): Bacteria > Planctomycetota > Planctomycetia > Pirellulales > UBA1268 > QWPN01. Next base: position 1,928 of record JBBAVQ010000314.1, read on the forward strand.
ACTCGAAGGTCAGGGGGGTTTCCGTGACGGGATGCACGAACGCAAGCCGACGGGCATGCAGCGCGATGCCGCCGGAGCGGCACGGGAGCCGGCTCCCGTAGAGCCGATCGCCCACGATCGGGCAGCCCCGCGACGCCAACTGCAGTCGCAGCTGATGCCGACGGCCGGTCGAGGGCTCCAACTCGACGAGCGACACCTCCCCTGCCCTGACCACGACGCGAGCCCGCAGATGCGCGGCCCGAGGTGCCTCGTCTCCGCCCCGGCCGCAGGCGGCCGCCGCCGGATGAAGCTGCGACTTCGGCTCCCCCTCACGCCTCGAGATCGCGTCGTGCCATTCGACCCACGACCCGAGCGGCGCGGGAAACCGTCCCGTCACCACCGCCGAGTAGGCCTTTTCCACCGAGCGATCGCGAAACTGCTCAGCGAGCCCGGCGGCCGCCGCGGACGTTTTGGCAAACACCACCACGCCCGACACGGGCGCGTCGAGCCGACTGACGACGCCCACGAATGCCTGCTCTCCGAGCCGCTCCTTGAGAACCGTGTAGAGGCTCTCCTCCCCGCGGGCGGCATTGGCGGTGGCCAAGCCGGCAGGCTTGACCACCACCACAAGATGATCATCCTCAAAGAGGATTGGAATATCGCCGGCCGAACTGCGGATGGACCCCATGAGTCAAGAGTCGCCGAGAAGCATCGTCCTTGCAAGCCGCTCGCCACGGCGGCTCCAACTCGCCACGGCGGAGGGATGGAGGGTGAGAGTGATCGTGCCGCCCGAAGAGGCCGAGTCGGGGGCCGACCCGCGCGGGCCGGGCGAGTCGCTCGCCGACTACGTCCGCCGACTGGCCCTGGCGAAGGCCCAAGCGGTGGCCGGTGGCGGCCCCAGCACACAGATTCAGGGCACGATTTTGGCATGCGACACCCTCGCCGAGGTCGATGGCCAGATCCTGGGAAAGCCCGCCGACCGGGACGACGCCCGGCGGATGCTCCTCGACCTCTCGGGCCGCCGGCACCGCGTGGTGTCGGGCGTTTGCCTCTGGACGCAGCCCGGTGGCGTGCCGCTCCTCGGCGACGCGGAAAGCCTGCTCGAGATGGGAGAACTGTCGGACGAGTTTCTCGAGTGGTATCTCGACAGCGGCATGTGGGCCGGCAAGGCGGGGGCCTGCGGGTTTCAGGACGAACGGCTGCCGCTACGGCTCGTGGCCGGCAGCCCGTCCAACGTTGTGGGACTGCCGCTGGAGCTCGTCCGCGAGATGCTGGCGGGCATGGACGGAGCCGGGAGTGAGTGAGGGCGAGGGTGATATGTGATTCCACCCCGTATCCCCTCGCTGGCGCTCGGGGCTTCCTGGAGCGAGACGGGGGAACGGAGGAGAGGCACAGGTTAAAAACCTGTGCTACGGGGGGGTGACGGAGAACAGACACAGGTTAAAAACCTGTGCTACGGGGCGGACGGAGCGAGGGGCTGCCCGTGCCC
>JBBAVQ010000315.1:0-3381 GCA_040397625.1 Pirellulales bacterium
GGCCGTAAGGCCTCGGGCGCACCACGCTGGACGCGGCGCCTCGTGGCGTTTCACCCCACGCCTTACGGCGTTGGGAGGGATCCGGGGCCGGTCTTGACCGCACCCCACGCCTTACGGCGTTGGGATGGATCCAGCGCAGGTCCTGACCGAACCCCACGCCTTACGGCGTTGGGCTTGGACGGGGGAGGGCCGACCGGCGGCGGTGCTGCACCATCAGCCAGGCGACGCAGGCGAACCCTGCGAACGCCATGGCGCAAGCGCCGGGCTCGGGAACGGCGGCGATGCTCGGCGCCGGGGCGTTGTAGGGTCCGGCATTGAATAGCCCCGACGACATGAAGTCGGCGACGTCGAGGATGTCCACGATGCCGTCGTAGTTGAACTCGCCCTCGACCCACGATGCCGGCAGTTCGGAGTTGTACTTGCCGCTGCTGAGGAAGTCGGCCACGTCGAGGATGTCGATGGACCAGTCGAGGTTCGTGTCGCCGGCCGCCGCATAGCCGAACGTCATCGAGCCGTCGCCATGGTCGAGCCAGCCCACCCGGAACGCTCCACCGCTCGCGGCTGCGTCGCTCGACGTGATGCCCGTCGTGCCGCCGTTGACGATCCCGCTCGTGATCTGGGCCGCCATGCCCGAGGCGGTCAGACCCGATCCGACCGTGAGCCTCCCGAGGCCGACGTCCACCTGGCCGTTGTTGAGGAGGCCGGGCACCGCGGCCTGTACCTGCGGCCCGATCGCGAGCGTGGCCCCGGCGGCAACCGTCACCACGCTCGCGGAGAGGGCGTCGGCATGGCCGACCTGGAGCACGCCCCGCGCGACCGACGTAGACCCGGAAAACGTGGTGGCCGCGGCGAGCACCTGCGTGCCCGTTCCGGCCTTGACGAGCGAGATTGTCCCGAGCGGGTTGGCGATCAGCCCGGTAAAGGTGCCGGAGCCGCCGGCGACGCCGATCGTGAGCACGGTGCTGCCGGTGGACGTCTTGGTGATCGACCCGCTGCCGAGCAGCGAATCGACGAGGACCCGCGGTGCCATCTGGGTGTTGAGGCGGCCCGCCGGCCCCAGCACGAGGTCGGCCTGATTGTTCGTCCAGTCGATCGTGCCGCGGCCTGCCGACCAGCCGGCGCCCATCACGCCATTCACCTCCAGGGTGGCCGACGGCCCGAGCTGCAGCACCAGGTCTCCCTGGCCGCTGAGATTGGGATTCGTGAGCGTCGTGCCCACGCTCACCCGCACGACTCCGTCCCCGGAGAGGGTCGTCGTGCCGGTCGTGCTGAAGCCGATCAATGACGTGCCGGAGAGGGCGAGCATCGCACCATCGGCGACGATGTAGCCCCGGCCTGGCCTCGCAAACGAGGTGTTGGTCACGTCGAGCGTTCCTCCGGCCACCGTGATCGTGCCCGGGGCGGTGTTCGACGAGGTCACGAGGAGCGTGCCTGCCCCCTGTTTGATGTACGCGCCCACGAGCGGCGCCGTGATGGCAAGCGAGTTGGAGACCATCACGGTCGCGTCGGTGCCGCCGAATGTGAGTGACCCGCCACTGCCCGCGGCGATCGTGCCCGTGAGCCCGGCGTAGGAGAGGACATTCAGCGTGATGGGTGCATCCAGTGTGATGGTCGCGGGCCCCGTGAGTGTGGAGCCGATCGTCGCCACCGAGCCTGCGGTGTTGGGCACGCCCATCGACCAGTTCGCGGCGGTCGCCCACGATCCGCCCGACGCAGGCGTCCACGCCGACGACAAGGAGGGCGGCGCCACGATCCCCCGCACCGTGAGCAGCATGCCCTGGGTCGTGGCCCCCGGCAGGTTCTCGTCGGACAGGTTCAGCGCGTAAGTCCCCGAGAAGACCCCCGTCGTCGCGGTCGCCATCAGCAGGTTGAAGGCACGCGACGATCCCGATGTGAGGCTCGTGAACGGCACGAGCGTGGTCGAGAACACGCCAGGCGCGCTCGCGGTGAAGCCGTCGAGGTCGAGTTTTGCGGTCCAGGCGGTGCCGAGCGAGCCGGCGCGATTGAAGATGGAGACACCACGGCTGGCCGTCCCGGTTCCCTGCGCAAGCGTTCCAAAGTCGATGTCGAGGGTCGTGACGGTGGCACCCGATGAGAACGACCCGATGGCGTGGTCCAGCACGCTCATCGTCGCGGTCTGGCCGAACGTCGGCGTGACCGTCTGCGGGCTCGTTGCCGTCGCCGAGACGCTGCCCGTGATGAGGCCGGCCGCTGCGGTGTTGACGGAGAGCACGTGGGTGCTGGCAGCTCCGAGGGCCATGTCGGACCCGGTGCCGGAGCCCGTGAAGAGCCCGGATCCCGCGAACGTGTAGTCGAGCCGGGCGGCGCCGGTCGAGGACGTGACTGGGATCGAGTTCGAGACCGAGAGCGTCCCCGACACCACAGCGCCTCGGATGACCGTGGCGGGCAGCGTGCCCAGCGACCCGGTCAGTTTCGGCGGCGCCGTCACGTTGGAGGAGATCTTCGCCCCCGTCACGAACAGCATCGCATCTCTCGCCGGCACGCTGTCGCCCACGTACATGCCCCAGCGAAACTCGGTGAGGCCCGTGGGCCGGCTGAACGACCCGTAGCCTCGGTACACGTCGTTCATGTATACGGCGTAGTTCGTGCCGTTGTCGTAGACGGTGATGTCGAACGGCTGGCCGACCATGTTGGTCGCCAGCACCTCGTCGGTGCCGGTGCGATGGTTCAACGTCACGTCGCCATTGCCGTTGGTGTTGATCATCACGGACCAGTCGTTGTCCGAGTTCTTGGCCTGAAAGACGGCGCCGCCGAGCGGCTTGATGATGGTGTACGTGCCCTGCCACTTGAACCAGCCGTCACCGGCGGCCCAGTCGATGTCCGGATTGAACGACTCGATCCGGGCGGCGTTGGGGCGGGTGCTCTGGACGTTGGTCTCGTCCTTGAAGAGCCGGAAGACCTGCGTGGTTCCATCCTCCTGATACCAGCGGGACCATTTCGAGAACGAGCCGCGGGTCACGCTCGTGTTTCCCAGCGTGTGCAGCCGGAGGTTGCTGATGATGGGATTGCCCTTGTTGGGGCCGACTTCCACGAGACTATTGTTGACGTTGATGAGCGACCCGGTGACGCCTGCGGTGGACGTGGTGCCGATCGGGATGGCGTTGCTGTCGAGGAGCTGCTGCCAGGTCGCGTCGGTGCCGGTCTGGGTGTAGAGCGTGGTGACGTCGACGGCTGGCGACGGCCGGACACTCAAGACGGCAACGGCCACCACGACCACCCGGGCCAGGGTGGCGAGCCCGCTCGATGTTTGGGAGACGGACATCGCCATGGGAGTGGGCCTGGGCCAGCGGTCGGGCGGATGCCTGCGCACCACGCCCTCACGCAACGGTACGCCGCTCGTTGGAGGCTAGTTCGCTCGCC
>JBBAVQ010000316.1:0-3372 GCA_040397625.1 Pirellulales bacterium
CCTACACCGTCACCGAGCCGGTCACGCAGATGCGGACGGCCTACTCGGTCGGCAGCCAGCCGGTCGACACCGTCACGCCCGTGGTCACGCCGGGCGCCACCGGCCTCGGCTACGCACCGGGCGGCTGGGTCATCGATCCCTCCACCGGCCTCGCCGTCTGGCAGCGGGGCGGATACCAGTGGGTGATGACGCCGGGCACGGTGGTCAACCAGGTCAACCGCGTCTATCAGCCGACCTACACCCCGGTGCAGGTGCCCGAAACGACCTACGTGAATCGCGTCGTCACCCAGAAGGTGCCGGTGCAGACGGTCCGCTACGTGGACGAGCAGGTGGTCACGCAGGTGCCAGTGCAGTCGATGAAGATGGTGGCCGAGACCGCGGTCCGGCAGGTGCCGGTGCAGACGGTTCGCAAGGTCGTGGAGCGGGTGGACAACAAGGTGCCGGTGCAGGTCTGCAAGATGGTGCCAGAGGAGCAGGTCCGCCAGGTGGCGTTCCAGGTCTGCAAGATGGTGACCGAGGAGAAGGTCGAACCGGTGCAGGTTCAGGTGATGAAATACGTCACCGAGCAGCGGTCGATGCAGGTGCCGCGGGTCGTCGAAAAGAAGACGCCCTACACCTACACGGTGCGCATGCCGCGGACGGTGGTCACGAAGGTGCCGCTCGATCCGTGCGGTAATCCGCTGCCTGCTGCCGCCCCTGCGGCCTATCCGGCTGCGGCGCCCGCCGTGCTTGCCCCCGCCCTGCCGGCGGCCGCCACCTACGAGACGGTGCCCGCGCCGGCCGCCTCGTCGGCTCGTCCTGAGACTCCCCCGACTGCTGCTCCGCTCAAGACGTTCAGCGACAGGCCGGCTGCAGCGGCCGCTCCCGTCGCCGAGGGTTGGACGGCGTCGCCTCTGCAGCACGTCGATCCGGCGAAGACGGCAGCCGAGACGCGAACGGTCGAGAAGCCGGTGACGCCGGCTGCCCCGACCGCCGAGGCGATCCCTTCGCCGGCCGCCAGCGTGCCCTCCGTGACGGTGCCGGCCGAGTCCACCCCAACGGTTGCACCGGCCGGCCCTGCGGTTGAACCGGCCCCGCCGGCGCACGATCTTCGTGACGTTCCCGCCGCGAAGACCTCGGGTGCCGGTTTTCTGAAGCCGATCCTCACGCCCGACCACACGACCTGATCGGTCGTGGCCTCGATCTCAGCACTATCGGACACGGCCCGGTAATCCTGTTCGACACAGGAGATGCAGGACGTGTCGACTCGCGTCTGGCATGGCTTGGGGCTTCCCGTGCCATCTCGTTTGACGTTCGCTGCGTCAGGAAGCCCAATCGCGTGAGCGATGGGGGCTTGATACGGCATCACACGTGATGCTCGCGAGTGTATCAGGCTCGGGGCTGCCCATGCCCGTCGCTGGACACTCGCTACGTCAGGAAGCCCAATCGCGTGAGCGATGGGGGCAGGAGAGCCGCATCGGATGGTCGGGGAGCGTGCCATGCCACACGCCTCAAGATCAAGTGTGAGCCGTGTCAGCCCGCGTCGAGCCAGTCGAGGTTCACCACGCGGTATGGCTCGCATGCCTTCGCGATGGCTGACAGCGTCTGCAAGACGTTCTTATCGCCTTGATCAAAGGCGGCCGTCGCGGCCTTGATCTCTGCCATGGCGAGCATCGCTTGGACGGCCCGTCGCTGGTTGATGTTGTTCGCGTCCATCACAACCTCCATGTTGAAGGACTGGACTATCACCCTTACCCCGCGCCCGAAACGCTAGCTGTGTGGCAACGTTCGCGTCTATCACGACATGCGCACGCCAGGCCCTTTTGTTGATGTTCACAAACCGCTTTACGAATTCCAAAAAAAAAAAAAACGGTCTTCGAAATGCGTCTCACCGCTCCCCGGTCATGAGATCATGCTTACCATGGCTCAGTGTCCGAGATCGCGGAGGTATCTCGCATCCACCCTTTCCCGCACTACTCATGGCTCGCCTACGCCATCTCGATCCAACCCCCTCGGCTGTTCGACATCCACCACTGCAAGCACGTCACGCACTGCCTGCTGTTCACCACGGATGGGCAGGCTGACGTCACATGGACGGCGAACGGAGCCGAGTCGCGGTTTCTCGCATCGCCCGAGTTGACCTCGTTTTTCCCGGCCGACGTCGATGAGCACGTCATGGCCATCACCTCGGCGGGAGGTTACCGCGGCCACATGCTCTGCCTGCCGATCGGCCACCTCCCTTTCCCTGCCGCCGCAGAAGCCCCCGCCGCGGCCGGCTTCTCGCACTCAGCCGGCATCGCAGCCGTGCCCGAGTTTCACGACACCGCGTTGACCGCGTGCCTGCACCGGCTGGCCATGGGACCGGAAGGCTGTCCGTTGGCGGAGGAAGTCGGCGACGAGGTGGTGGCACGCCAGATCCTTCTCCGTCTGGCCGAGTTGCTCGGAGGCACGCGGCCAGACTGGCCGATGGACCAGCGCGGCTTCACCCCGCAGGCTATGCGGCAGCTGGTGGGCGTGGTGGATTCCACTCTGGCCTGTGGTCCGTCGGCCCAGACGCTCGGAGCGCTGGTCGGTCTGTCGCCGAGCCACTTCTCGCGCAAGTTCCTCTATTCCGCGGGCCTGAGCCTCAATCGCTTCCTGAACGTGCGGCGCATCCGAAAGTCGTTCTCGCTCTTGCAGGACGAACGGCTGTCGCTCTCCCGGATCGCCCTCGACCTTGGGTTTTCGTCGCAGAGCCACTTCACCCGACTCTTCAGCGGCCTCACGGGATTGACGCCGAATCACTTTCGACGGCTGCAGCGATAGACGATCCCATGAACCTGTCAAACGCAGCTGCGGCGGTGGTTTTGAGGTCGGGGGGTGGCGGCGGGCTACAGTGTGTGTCACGAACGTTCTTTCGCGGCGTGCGGCCTATCGGTCGGATCGCCTGACAACCCAGGAACCAAAGCATGAGCGAGCGGATGACTTCGGCGGCCGTATCGAAGGAACTGGCCGGCATCGCCCTGACGATGCAGGCGGAACGCACGGGCCACACGCCCAAGGCGGTGACGGTGGTCGCCAGCGACGAGACCGTGGTCGTGACGCTTCATGAGGCGCTGACGCCCGCCGAGAAGATCCTCGCCCGCACCGAGAAGGGTGCGTCGAAGGTCGAGGACTACCACCGGGCGCTGTTTGCGGTGTCGTGCGACGAACTCCGCCGGGAAATCCAGCGGCTGACCGGCCGCAAGGTTCGCGAAGCGGCCGTGGTGGTGGAGCCCGCGAGCGGCGCGATCGTCCACGCCTTCACGAGCGGCACGATGGTGCAGATCTTCCAGCTCGAGCCACATGGCGTGTCCACGCACGTGTCGGCCGGCACCTCCGACGACGCGGCAACGAGCGGCTGACATCGGGGCC
>JBBAVQ010000317.1:0-3362 GCA_040397625.1 Pirellulales bacterium
TGCTTCTACGAGGGTGACAAGATGGTCTACATCCACCCCGATGAGTGCATCGACTGCGAGGCGTGCGTGCCGGAGTGCCCGGTGGAGGCGATCTTCCACGAAGACAACCTCCCGGCCGACTGGAAGGACTTCAAAGAGCTCAACGCCGAGATGGCGCCGCAACTTCCGGTGATCACCGAGAAGAAGGATCCCCTCTGCGGCTGAGCCGGGGCAGGCGTGATCCACCGCGAGTGATTCACTCGGCCGCGTGTTCCAAAGCGAGTTAGCGGAGATCGACCAGCCAGTAGGCGTTGTCGACGAAGCTCTTCCAACTCGCGTACTTTGGATTGCCGAGTTTGATGGAGAGCAGCGGACTCCGCTTCGGCTTCACCGGCTGGCGGATGAGGTTCATCCGCGCTTCGGCCGGCGTGCGGCCTCCCTTGCGGACATTGCAGGCCACGCAGGCGCAGACGATGTTTTCCCAGGTGGTCGAACCACCTCGGCTTCGCGGCACCACGTGATCGAGCGAGAGTTCGCTCGTCGGGAAGCCCTTGCCGCAGTACTGGCACTGATTGGCATCGCGGGCGAAGACGTTTCGGCGGTTGAAACGGAGCCCTTGTCGCGGCCCACGGTCGCAGGAAATCAGCCGAATCACCCGCGGCGCCTGCAACTCGTAGCCGACGGCCCGGATCCAGTCCTGATCAGGGCTGCGGAATGACGATCGGACTGCGGAAAGCTGCCGCCACGAATCGAGGTCGTAGGCCGAGTACTGGCCCTCCTCGATGTGCACGACTTCCGCAAGCTCCCGGAACAGGAGCGTGACCGCCCGACGCACGTTCGTGATGTGGACGGCGACAAACGAGCGGTTGAGCACGAGCACGCTCAGCCCGAGCGTCGGCGATTGCTGCGCCGGCACCGCGAAAGCATGCGAGGACATGGCGAAGCTGGATCCTCCAGGGGAGCCCGCAGTGTACCGGCATGGCGACGAAGCTGACAAATCCGCAGAAGACGCCGTCTCCGTCGCTTGCTTCGGCCTGAGGATCTGGTCACACTCAGGGGATCAATTCGACGCTGCCGCAACGCCGTACAAGCGGCTGGATCGGGCTGGCGAGGCATGGACCGGAGGACGCGATGCTTCATTACTCGTGCGATATCTGCAAACGGCCGATCGTGGCCGGCAGCGACATGCGGCATGTCGTGAAGATCGAGGTGTTTCCCGCCGTCGAGGACCAGCCGTGCGGTTGTCCTGGCGACGTCATCGACCAGCACGACTCAGACCATCTCGAAGAGATGCAGGACCTGCTCGAGCGGCTTGACGATGCGGAACTCGCCGACATCGAAGACGAGACACGATCGCTGCGGTTCGACCTCTGCGACGCCTGCCGCCAGCGGTTCGTGAAGAACCCGCTCGGCGTGAAGGGCGGCAAGCAGCTCGACTTCAGCAATAACTGAATGTACGCCGCAGCGGCATCCTGCCCGCTGCGGCTTTTTCTTGTCGGCGACATCCTGTCGCCGTGGAGCCCAGCGTGAGAGCGGCCTCGTGCCCGCTGCGGCTTTTTCTTGTCGGCGACATCCTGTCGCCGTGGAGTCCGGCGTTGGGAGCCGCATCCTGGCCGCTGCTTCGTGTTCCCCACGGCTGACTCCATTGGGCTCGCCCGGCCAGGAAACGTACTGCCGGTGGCATGGAGTCGTTGACGTCTGCCATTCGTGACCTGGGAGGGGCTGCCGGTGGCCTCGAGCGGGCTGTGGGAGCAAGCGAAGCCAGGGATGGCGAAGCGCAGCGGACACGCAGTGAACGGAGGCCCGGAGGGCCAGCGTGAACGTCAAGCGAGAGGACGCCGGCAGCCCCGACTCGCCCCGGACGGACGGCAACTCGTGAATGCTCCCGGTAGTAACCACGTGAGCTGCACGGCACCGCCTGCCCGCGCCAGCATGTTCCGCGGCCCTGCAGGCGGCTTGCTTCCGGGAACCTCGCGGGCGGGTTCCGTTCGGCCCGTGTCCCGCGTAATCTGGCAGGTCCACGGTTTGCCCACCCCATTCCCCGCCCACGGAGCATGCCCGCGATGGCCTCGAGCACCCTGAAAATCGCCGCGATTCCCGGTGACGGCACCGGCCCCGAAGTGACCGCCGAGGCGCTCAAGGTGCTTGACGCCGTCTCGAAGATCGACGGCTTCACCTACGACGTGGAGATGCTCGACTGGGGTGGAGACCGCTACCTCAAGACGGGCGAGATCGTGCCCGAGGGCGGCCTCGACCTGCTCCGCACCAAGGATGCCGTCTTCCTCGGCGCGATCGGCCATCCGGGCGTGGCCCCCGGCATCCTCGAAAAGGGGCTGCTCCTGGAACTGCGGTTCAAGCTTGATCAGTACATCAACCTCCGGCCCGTGAAGCTCCTGCCGGGCGTCGAGACGCCGCTGGCCGGCCGCGGTCCGAAGGACATCGACTTCGTCGTCGTTCGCGAGAACACGGAAGACCTCTACTGCGGCGTCGGCGGCTATCTCAAGAAGGGCACGCCCGACGAGGTGGCGGTGCAGCAGGCGATCTACACGCGGAAGGGCTGCGAGCGGTGCATCCGCTGGGCCTTCGACTACACGCGGAAGCGAAACAGCCCCAAGAAGACGCTCACGCTCGTCGCCAAGACGAACGTGCTCACCTTCGGCCACGACCTCTGGTGGCGGACGTTCCAGGAGGTGGCCAAGGACTACCCCGACGTGAAGACCGACTACAACCACGTCGACGCCTGCTGCATGTGGATGGTGAAGAACCCCGACGCCTACGACGTGATCGTCACCACCAACATGTTCGGCGACATCATCACCGACCTCGCGGGTATCCTGCAGGGCGGCATGGGCGTGGCGGCGGGGGGCAATCTGAATCCCGACAAGGGCGGCGTGAGCATGTTCGAGCCGATGGGGGGCAGCGCGCCCAAGTACACCGGCCAGAACGTGATCAATCCCGTCGCGGCGATCAACGCAATGGCGATGCTCTTGGAGCACAGCGGCCACCCGACGTCGGGCGCCCGCGTGGAGAAGGCCGTCGCCCACATCACTGGCACGAAGATGAAGAGCCAGGCCGCCGGCAAGATGGGCTACGGCACGAAGGAAGTCGGCGACCTCGTCGTGGCGGCGTTGGGGTAAGGCGCGAGGCAACGGGGAGTCGCGAGGCTCCCACAAGAACCCGTGGCCCGATCCTGCTTCCGGCCGGCATCCCCTCGCTCGCGCTTGAGGCTTGCTGGATGCGTAACTATGGCGAGCGAGAGGCTACCCGTGCTCCGGGAAAGCACCGACTAGGCACAGGTTGAAAACCTGTGCTACGGAGAGGCGATGAGGCGATGAAGCGATGAAGCGATGAAGCGATGAAGCGATGAAGCGATGAAGCGATGA
>JBBAVQ010000318.1:0-3341 GCA_040397625.1 Pirellulales bacterium
ATGGTGAGCACGTACTTCCAGTTCGCCTCCCACCAGACGTGCATGAAGAACAGGATCACGAGCATCGCCTTCGTGCACGACACCGCCATCATGAACGTCCAGCCCACCTGCGGCTGATCCCGCCACGGCCAGGCGGGCGAGTAGGTGAGGAACGACATCGTGGTCAGGCCGCAGAGGGCCAGGAACACGAGGAGGTACTTCCCGAGGCCGCCGTGGGCATGGTGGTCGCCGTGCCCCGATTCGATCGAGTGCTGCAGCGTCTCGTCGGCGGATTCGCCGGAACGAGTGACGGGGCCGTGCGAGTGGGAGCCGTGGTCGGACATGGTTGGGCCTTCAGAACAGGTACATGAGCGGGAACAGGAAGATCCACACGAGATCGACGAAGTGCCAGTAGAGGCCGATGTTCTCGATCGCCCCGACACGCTTCGCATTGAGCGTCCAAGTGAGCATGATCGCAAACACGAGCAGGCCGACGGCCACGTGGATCGCGTGGAAGCCGGTGAGCAGGAAGTAGGTGCTGGCCCACATGTTGCCGCCAGGAATCACCGTGGGGAGCCGCAGCCAGGGAAACGCGTCGTTGAGCCCGTGGGCCCCGTGGTCGCCGCCGTGGCTGGCCCCCTCCGACGGCAGCGGCATCACCTGATCGGCGACGACCGCCATGTCGAAGGCCTGCTGGTCCGGGCTCGACACCATCTTCTGGATCTGCTGCAACCGGGTGCGGGCCGTCTGCTGCTCCGCCGAGAGGCGGTCGGCGGGGGCCGCGTCGAGCCGCTGCAGCAGGTCGACGGTGTCGCCAGACTTGGCCTCGGCGTCGGCTGGATCGCGGAGGGCCGAGGGCACCTGCCCCACCGGCGTCTTTCGCAGTTCGTCGAGGCGGCCGCGGACGGCGGAGCCGTAGTAGAGGTCAGGCCGCTCGTAGATCCGGCTGTGCGGCATCGCGGGGTAGATGCCGTGCGAGAACTTCGCGGAGTACTCGTAGCCCTTCACGCCGAGGAACAGCGTCCCGAGCAGGAACGTGAGCAGCATCCAAATCTTCGCCAGGCTCGCCTTGTTGGCCCGCGCCGCTTCGAGCGCGAGCACGATCGTGACGCTGGAGCAGATCAGCACGAACGTGTTGAAGGCCCCGATCGGCTCGGAGAGATGCACGTGGTGGGGCTTCGGCCAGATCGGGGCTCCGAAGCGGAGCACCACATAACTGCCAAGCAGCGCCGCAAAGAACATGATCTCCGTCGACAGGAACAGCCACATGATCAGCTTGCCGCGGGTGAGCGGCAGGCCAGGCTGATACTGGAGCGTGATGTGGCCGTGGTGGCCACCGTCACCAGCATGACCAGCATGGCCAGCATGACCACCATGTCCATGATCGTGACCGTGGGAGATCGAGGCGGCGTGAGCGTGCATGTCGGTGCTCGGGATTCAGGAAAGGATCAGACCGGCCTTCCAAACGCGACCGCCGCAGTGAGCAGGCCGAGCAGGGAGCCGAGGGACGTGAACAGAAGAACGCGGGCGGAGGCGTCGTCGCGGCGAACCGCGAAGCGAATCGACGCCACAACGTAGACGACCGAAGCGACGGCCGCCGCCAGAAACAGGCGAATGCTGCCGGAGGGTACCGCGAGCACGAGGCTGGCCGGCACCATCGCGAGCGCGGCGGCAAGCGACTGGCCCGCTGCGCGGAGGCCGGAGGGATCGACGACCGTGAGCATCTTGAGCCCCGCCGCCTCGTACTGGCGGCGATAGAGCCAGGCGATCGCCATGAAGTGGGGGAACTGCCAGAGGTACAGCACGGTGGCGAGCGCGGCGGCCGCCAGGCCGCCGCGGGCGTCGCCCGCGGCGAGCCGCTCCGGGCCGCCGGCGGCGAGCCAGCCGATGGCAACCGGAAGGGCCCCGGCGACGGCGCCGACGGCCGTGTTGAGCGGGGTCGTCTGCTTGAGCGGCGTGTAGAGCAGCACGTAGAGCAGCCAGGTGGCGACGGCGGCCGCGGTCGGCTGCCAGCCACACGAGGCCCACACGCACGCCACCCCCACGATCAGCGTCAAGGCCGTCAGCCACCAGGCGTCGCGGACGCCGAGACGCCCCGCCACGAGCGGCCGGTCAGCGGTGCGTTCCATCAGCCGGTCGGTGTCGCGCTCGAGGATCTGGTTGGCGATGCTCGAACTCGCCGCCACCAGCGCCGTGCCGAGGAGGAGGACGGCCACGGCGGTGGGATTCTCGGGCCGGCCGCCAGTCAGCCAGAGGGCGGTGACGACCGTCGCCAGCACCATCACGGCGATCCGCGGCCGCGTGAGCCGCGACAGGTCGGCGGCCCATGAGGCGGCGTGCGTCGCGGGGGGCGCCGCGTCGGCGACCCCGGCGGTGAACGGCGGCGCGACGATCGCGGCATCGGTGAAGGTCGGCGGCGTCATGCGAAGGCCCTTTTGGATGCGAGCCCCTCGCGGATGCCGGCGGCACGGCCGATCGCCCCCGCCTCGATCGCCAGCACGACCGAGGCGCCGAGGATCATCATGCCGAGGACGACATGACCGGTGACGACCATCGCATTGCCCATGCTTCGAGCCCGCAGTGGCTCGGCCGACTGCCACGCCTCCGGCAGGATGCCCGCTGGCATGCCCCAGTTGGCCACCCAGGCGCCGGCACCGAGCAGAAGCTGCACGATCACGACCGCGACGATTCCCTTCGACCACCGCCGCGCGGCGGTGGAGCCGTCCTCGCCGAGGACCACGGCACTGACGACCGAGAGCACCGTGACGGCGACGGCGCCGAGGATGTGCAGGCCGACGAGCCCGCGAAACGTCGCCGGATCGACGGTGGCGTCGAGGTGTCGCAGCTGGGCTCCGGCGACGAGTTGCAGATAGGCCGCGATGAGCAGTGCGGCGGGCAGCCGCGTGGCACCTCCGGCGCCGACGTCCGCCGACCGCCTCGAAAGCGTGGCGATGGCGACGGCGACGGCAAAAAACAGCGGGCCGGTGCACGCATGCACCTTGGCGACGGTCTTGTCGTCGAGCAGCACCCGCGCTCCGCCGAGAACTCCCTGAATCACGACGAGCGCGACCGCAGCCACGGCGAGCCAGCGCACGGCCGGCCGGACGCTCGACCGCCACGCCACGGCTGCGAGGCAGAGCGTCACGATGCCCGTCGCCGCTCCAAGCAACCGGTGACCGTGCTCGAGGAACAGGTCCCACGGGCCGTGAAACCACTCGGCCCAGGGAAACAAGAACATGTTGTGACCGTAGGTTGCCGGCCAGTCAGGCACCGCCATCGCCGCTTCGTACGTGGTCACGAGCGCCCCGAACGACAACAGCACCGCCGTCACACCCACCAGCAGGCAGGCGACGAGGTGCGTC
>JBBAVQ010000319.1:0-3328 GCA_040397625.1 Pirellulales bacterium
CCGTCGCTCGAAAACGGCAGGTCGAACTGGCTGATCTGATAGCCCTTCGGCAGGTCGGGGTAGAAGTAGTTTTTGCGGTCCCACTTCGTGAATGAGGCGATCCTGCAGTTGAGGGCGAGCGCCGCCCGGACTGCCAGGTCGAAGGCCCGGCGGTTCATCACCGGCAGCGAGCCCGGGAGGCCCAGGCACGTGGGGCAGACCTGCGTGTTCGGCGGGGCGCCAAACTTCGTGGAGCAGCCACAAAAGAGCTTCGTCTGCGTCTGCAACTGGACGTGCACCTCCAGGCCGATCACGGTGGTGTAGGGCTCGGACGCGGCGGTGGCTGGCTGCTTCGACATGGAGGGTGAATCAGGCGGGCAGTTTCGGGCGGCGGGTGTGCCAGTCGGTGAGCTTCTGATAGCGGTCGGCGGCCCGCAGCAGCAGCGGTTCGGAGAGGGCCGGGCCCTGGAGCTGGAAGCCGATCGGCAGGCCCCCCTTCGTAAAGCCGCAGGGGAACGAGATCCCGCCGATGCCGGCGAGGTTGGTGCCCACCGTGTACATGTCCACGAGGTACATCGCCAACGGATCGTTCGTCTTCTCGCCGAGCGGGAAGGCGGGTGTGGGCGACACCGGGCCGCCGATCAGGTCCACCTCCGCGAAGGCGTCGAGGTAGTCCTGCCGGATCAGCCGGCGGACGCGGAGCGCCTTTGCGTAAAACGCGTCGTAGTAGCCGGCCGAGAGGGCGTAGGTGCCGAGCATGATCCGCCGCTTCACTTCGGGCCCAAAGCCCTCGGCGCGGCTGCGGCAATACATCTCGACGAGCGGCGACTCGAACTCGCCGGTAGTCCCGGCAGAAGTGCGGTGGCCCCTCCCGGGCTCGGCCCGGTGACCATAGTGTGCTCCGTCGTACCTCGCCAGATTGCTCGACGCCTCGCACGGGGCCACGAGGTAGTAGGTGGCGATACCGTACTTCGCGTGCGGCAGTTCCACGTCGTGGATCGTCGCGCCCGCCGCCTTGAACGCCGCGAAGGCCTCCTCCACGCCGTGGGCTACCTCGGGATCGAGGCCCGGGCCGAAGTGCTCGGCTACGCGGCCGATCCGCAGGCCGGTGAGCGGCTTCTCGAGCATCTCGGTGTACCGGGGCACTTCGTCCGTGAGGCAGGTGGCGTCGCCGGGGTCGTGGCCGGCGATCGTCTCCATGAGCAGCGCACAGTCGGCGGCCGAGCGGGTCATCGGGCCGATCTGGTCGAGGCTCGACGCGAAGGCCACGAGGCCGCGGCGGCTGACGCGGCCGTAGGTCGGCTTGAGGCCCGTGATCCCGCAGAGGCCGGCGGGCTGACGGATCGAGCCGCCGGTGTCGGAGCCGATCGCCGCCGGGGCCATGTCGGCTGCCACGCACGCGGCCGAGCCTCCGGAGGAGCCGCCCGGCGCTCGGGTAAGGTCCCACGGGTTGTGGACGGCGCCGAAGGCGGAGTTCTCGTTGGACCCGCCCATCGCGAACTCGTCCATGTTGGTCTTGCCGACGAGCACGGCATCGGCCTGCCGCAGTTTGGCCACCACGTGGGCGTCGTAGGGCGGCCGGAAGCCGGCGAGCATCTTCGAGGCGCAGGTGGTCGGCTGGTCGCTGGTGCAGAGGGCGTCTTTCACTGCCACGGGCAGGCCGGCGAGGGCGCCGAGCGGCTTGCCGGCCTTGCGGCGGGCGTCGATGTCGGCGGCGCGGGCGAGGGCCGCCTCGCGATCGACGTGGAGGAAGGCGTTGATCGACCCGTTGGCCTTCGCGATCCGGGCGAGGAAGGCCTCGGCGACCTGCACCGCCGACACCTCGCCGCGGTGGATCGCGGCCACGAGATCGACGGCGGAGAGTTCGAGCGGCTGCATGGGAAGGCGGGGAGGCGGGCGGCCGCCGCAAAAGGGCGGGACGGATCAGGCGGCGCCGGATTCTCCGAGCACGGCAGGCACCAGGAAGCAGGAGCCGTCGTGGCGGGGGGCCGACTGGAGGGCCTCTGGGGTGGTGAGCGAGGGCTTCGGTTCGTCGGCCCGGAAGACGTTTTGCGTGTCGAGCGGATGCGCGAGCGGGGCGACGGTTTCGGTGTCGAGCTCCTCGAGCTGCGAGACGAAGCCGACGATCTTCGAGAGTTCGCCCGTCATCCGGTCGAGGTCGTCGCCGGAAAGCGCCAGCCGGGCGAGCAGCCCGACCTTCGCGACATCCTGCCGGGTGAGTGCCATGGACGCGAACCCTGGTCAGCGAAGATCAGTCAGCGAGGATCAGGGACGAGCCCGCGGACCCGACGGCACCGCTTCCTCGGTGGCCGGCTTGGTCGCCTTGTCCACCTTCGGCAGGCGGAACGGCTGCTGCTTGACGAGCTTCGTGACCTTGCCGCTCTTGATGCACTGCGTGCAGACGAGCACGGTCGTATTGGTGCCACGGCCGACCGTGACGCGGATCCGCTGCAGATTGGGCTTGAACTTCCGCTTGGTGATGCCGGTGACCTTGGTGCCGACGCCGCCGAGGTATTTGGCTTTACCTCGGATCGTGACCTGGTTACCGACCGAAAAACCCTTACTGCAAACCTGACAGGAGCGTGCCACGGGAAACTCGCAAATTACGGGGAAAGTGAGCCCTGTATCGTACTGGGCGGGCGGTTTTCTGCAACCCCGGCCGCCGGGAGGCCCCACGGCTTACGCCGTTGGGCTTCCTGATGCGGTGGGAAGCGGCATCTCTGTGCGTCGCGTGGCCCCACGGCTTACGCCGTTGGGCTTTCGGGGGGGCGTGGCTACGATCACACGATGCCTGTTTTTGACTATTCGTTCGTGGTCGATGCGCCCTTGGAGGCCGTTCGCGACTTTCATCGCGATACCTCGGCCCTCAAGATCCTCACGCCGCCGCCGACGATCGTGCGAATCCACGACGTGGAGCCTCTGGCAGAGGGGTCGGTCTCGCGATTCACGCTCTGGGTCGGTCCCCTGCCCCTGCGGTGGAAGGCGGTGCATCGCGGGGTGACCGACCGCGGGTTCACCGACGTGCAGGCCTCGGGACCGGCAGCGAAATGGGAGCACACCCACTCGTTTGTGCCGCTCGCCGACGGCCGCACCGAGATCCGCGAGCACATCGAGTATGAGCACAAGCGCGGGCCGTGGGGCCTCGTCACCCGTCTGCTCTTCTCGTGGCCGAACCTGCAACTGATGTTCGCCTACCGAGCGTGGATCACCCGCCGCTGCCTGGCGAGGCTCAGTTCTTCTTCCGCGGATCGGGCCCGGTGATCTCGAAGTTCTTCGTGAGAGAACCCGCCGTGACGGTGATCTTCTCCTGAGACGCACGGCCCCAGGAGGCGGGCATGAGGTCCTCGAA
>JBBAVQ010000320.1:0-3295 GCA_040397625.1 Pirellulales bacterium
CGAGCCGGGCATCGGCCGGTACGTGGTCACCCGCCTCGATCTCGATGCGATCTCCGACCACAAGTTCGCGGGCAGGAATCGAACGTGGTGCTCCATCGCGGACGACGCGGGCCAGCGGCGTCGTCATCCCGCGGAGGGCCGCCAGTGCCCGCTGGGCGCGGTCCTCCTGCAGGAAGCCGATGACGGCGTTGACCAGCACGATCGCCACGATCGCGGCTGTGTCGGCCCAGTCGCCCATGGCCGCCGCGACGACCGCTGCCGCGATCAGGATCCAGATCACCAGTTCCCGGAACTGGGCCAGGAAGGTCCGCCACCACGGCACCGCGGGCGGCTCTTTGAGCGTGTTGGAGCCATTGGCCACCAGCCGCCGGGCCGCCTCCTCGGCAGAGAGCCCCCGCAGCGAGTCGGTTACCAACCGCTGGACGACGTCGTCGAGACGAAGCGTGTGCCACGCCGGCAGCGACGATACACCGCCGGGAATCAGCTCAGAATCAGCCATGGCATCGCCTGAGGGCTGTGACGGATGCGCCGGCCATTCTACGGGCGCCGCCCTCCGCCGCGGGGTAGAGTTGAGAAGTTCCATTCACCCCCGCGTGGAGTTCCGCCCGTGCACCGCCTCGCTCTATTGGTCGTCACCGCCTGCTGCCTGGTCGTTTCGGCTTCGGGCGATGCCCAGGCCCAAGCTGCCCGCCACGGCACGCTCGGCAACTGGGGAAGCGGCAACTGGGGAGGCAGCAGCTTCACAGTCGGCCGCAGCACGATGTATGCCAACGGCCTGGTCTCCAACCGCGTCGGCGACGTGACGTACTTCAACAACGGCCTGGTGGGCAGACAGATGGGCAATGTGACGATCTACAACAACGGCCTCGTATCGGTCGATGGCCGGCGGGCGCGGTTCTACAGCAACAACTCCGTCGGCGTGCCGATCCGCGGCACCCAGGGCGGCATGGTCTACGGCGGCGGTTCGCCCTTCCCCTACGGCCCGACGCCGTTTCCCGCCCCCGCGCCCCGCTGAACGCCCCCGCCGGCGATCCCAACAGACACGGCCGTCGGTACAAACCCAACGCCGTAAGGCGTGGGGCGAACCACCACCAGACGCCGTGTCCCGCCTGGTGCACCCGCGGCCAGTATGCTACCTCCCTTCACGGTGCCTCCCACGGTGTCAGCGAAGGAGCGACGCAACATGGAAAGCGACGATCGCAGCGGTTCCGACGCGGCAGCGGCCCGGCACGCGCTTGTGGGCCCAGCCGACCTCTGGCAGATGAAGCGGCAGTTTCAGATCAACTTCCTGCGGGGCGTCGGCCTGAAACCGCACCACCAGTTCCTCGACCTCGGCTGCGGCACCCTCCGCGGCGGGATCCCGCTCATCGACTATCTCGACCATGGCCACTACTCGGGCGTCGAGGTCCGCCGCGAGGTGCTCGACGAGGGACGGCGAGAACTGGAAGAAAGCGGACTGACCGGCAAGGCTCCACACCTCGTCCATTGCGAGCGCATCGCCGAACTCGACCTCGGCCGGCGATTCGACGTGATCTGGGCCTTTGCGGTGCTCATCCACATGGAAGACCGCATCCTCGACGACGCGGTGGCGGCGGTCGCCCGGCACCTCGGCGACCACGGCGTGTTCTACGCGACGGTCAACGTGGGAACAGAGCCCGACAGTTCCTGGCAGGGATTTCCGGCGGTGCACCGCGAGGCGGCCTTCTATGCCAACGTCTTTCACCAAAACGGCCTCACCGTGGCCGACATCGGCCCACTGACGTCGTTTGGCCACCACCACCCGCGGCTCTCGGCCGAGGCGCAGGCCCGCCAGCGGATGCTGAAGGTCACGAAAGCCTGACCGGAGTAATCGATCGAACCGGCGGCGCGGTAGGCTTTCGGCATGTTCGAGCACCACACCGACCCGCTGCTGCCGCGAGCCAGGTTTCTGCTGCGGGCGTTCTGGTTTTTCTTTCTTTCCGCGGCGGTGGTGGCCGCGGCGCTCGGCGTCGGCGTGCTGGGCTACCATTACCTCGGCGGCCTCGAGTGGATCGACTCGCTGCTCAACGCCTCGATGATCCTGGGCGGCATGGGGCCGGTCGATCAGATCACGACGCGCTCCGGCAAACTCTTCGCCTCGTTCTACGCGCTCTTCTCAGGCCTGCTGTTCATCGGTGCGATCTCGCTGCTGCTCACGCCGTTCGTGCACCGACTGATGCACACACTCCACGTCGAGGACGACTGACGCTGCCTGATTTGGTTGGTGCAGCAACGTCGGAACCCGCGTCGTGCGTCCAAGGCCTCACGACAGGCCGGCCATGGTGTGGGTCTTATGCCGACTCTGCATCGGCATCGTGGCCGGGCGCGCCGAGCATGTCGGCATAGGCGGTCGCGATCAGATCGGAGTCATGAATCCCAAGCCTCCGCATCAGGTCGGCGGCGATGATCTGACCTTCGGCAGGCGACTGATCCGGACGCAACACCACCTCCAGTTCGAGGAAGTCGCCAAGCCCGACCACTGAATCGAGATGCACGCGGGTCTGGCCGATGAGATAGAGCAGGCGCGTCTTCTCGACGACCTGCGTCACACCCAAAGCTCGACGCAGGACCTGCTTCAGCACCTCGGGGTCGGCCACCGGAGCGATCTCGTAGTCCGACTGCTTGGCACCCGTCACATTCGCCCGGTCGTAGCAGATCAGTTCGCTCCCTCCAGCCGAGAGTTCTCTCAGCTTCAGGCGGCCAGTCACGCAGCGGAAGAACGTGTCTCGCTGGTGGAGCGTGTGCGGGGGCGTGTCGCTGATCGCGGCCACCATCACCTTGGTGCGCGGCAGATCGGCGATCCGTGCCTTGATCTCGATGTTGGATGGCATCTTTCCCTCGGCGCTTTTCCAAGGAAACGGCGAATATGGGTCACACTGGATCCTCGCGCCCGTCCCCATCGCTTACGCGATTGGGCTTCCTGAGCCGGGAAGCGTAACCGCGTGAGCGGTACGGCTGAATCTCGCTTCGGACGGGGCTGGGAGGATGCGGAAGAATTACGTGTGAGCGGTCGAAGGGCGTCACGTCAGCACCAGAAACGCGAACGGCCGCATCTCCCGGGATTCCGAGAGACACGGCCGTTTCAGTACCCCCACGGGGAGTCGAACCCCGGTTTTCGGACTGAGAACCCGACGTCCTGGGCCACTAGACGATGGGGGCGGATTCAATGTCGTTCTAGCAGGGTCGGCACGCGGGTCAAGGAGACTTGAGTCAGGCGTGCTTCGCCCGCCTCGACTGCCCCCACCGCTTACGCGGTTGGGCTTCCTGCGGCTCTGGC
>JBBAVQ010000321.1:0-3272 GCA_040397625.1 Pirellulales bacterium
TTGAACACGAGCCCCAGCGTGCGGGGTCGCCCGCGGCCTTACGGCCGGTCGGCTTTCTGAAATGCCGTACAAGCCCAACGCCGTGAGGCGTGGGGCGAGGCCAGCATCGAGTGAGTGAAGGGCAGGATGCCCGTAGCGAACGTCCGGCGACGGGGCACGGGCAGCCCCGAGCGGCAGTGAACGCTGCTGGCCCCCATCGCTCACGCGATTGGGCTTCCTGATGATCACGCCCGGCGGAACCCGCCATTGACCGGCAGCACCTGGCCCGTGACGAAGCCCGCGGCCGGCGACACGAGAAAATGCACGGCGTGCGCCACGTCTTCCGGCGTGCCCCAGCGGCCGAGCATGCTCTCGCGGGCCGCCCGACGCTGCCATGCCGCGCTGGCCTGCTCACCCCAGGCCGTCTTGATCCAGCCGGGGGCGACGCAGTTGACGCGAACCTTCGGGCCGAGCGACCTCGCAGCGCTTCGCGTGAACGCCATCACGGCCCCTTTCGTGGCGGCGAACAGCTCGCCGCTGTCCCCCTCCATGCCGACGGCCGCCTGATCCCAGCCGATCGTCACGATCGTGCCGCCGTCGCGCGCGGCCATCCAGGGGCCGAGCGCACGGGTGAGCGCCATCGTCGCCCGCACGTCGATTGCCAGCAGGGCATTGAGCTTGCGCTGAAAATCCCACTTCGCGGCATCGCCGGTGAGCACGTCGGCGCCGGCCACGAGCACAACGACGTCGAGGGCAGGCAGCGCCGCGGTCACCTCCGCCGCCAGGCGGTCCGCAGCCCCATCGACCGCGAGATCGGCAAGAAATGTGCCGGCGTGGCGGCTGGGGCCGAGCGCGGCGGCAAGATCGGAAGCGGCGGCAGCCGAGCGGCCGTGCACGGCCACGCGGGCTCCGGCGGCGGCAAGTTCGAGGGCCACAGCGCGGCCGATGCCGCGGGTCGCCCCCGTCACCAGCGCTGTACGACCTCCGAGATCAGCGTCCACAACCAGGTCGCTCACGGGGCGGGCCCCCTGGCGGCCAGCGGCAGCCGGTAGCAGGCGGCCTCCTCGGCATTGCGGACGAGCAGCCGGTCACCCGTGAGGCAGAGGTTGTTCCACGTCTGGCCATCGATCGCGGCAAACCGTCCCATGACGTGGTGCTTCTCGGGCGAACAGGCCACCACCACCACCTCGCCCGACTCTGCTTGGACGAGCAGCAGGCCGCCCACCCGAAGCACTTGCCCCTGACCGTACCGCCCGCCCTTCCAACGCCGCGAGCCGTCGGCGAGGGAGACGCATTCAAGGATCCCATCGGAGAGGCCGTAGGCGTGGCCGTCGTGGATCGCCACGTTCGTGAACTTGGTCTTGAGCAGGCCAGGCTGCCGCCACACCGCTTCGAACGTCGGCGGATCACCCGCCTTCAGCTCGAACGCGGCAGCTCCCGCCCCGTAGCCCTTGCTCACAAAAATCCTCCCACCGTCGAGCACGTGAGCCTGCGAGCAGGTGGCGTCGGAGTTGGAGTGGCCCGGCCAATCAAATCGCCAGAGTTCGGTGCCGTCGGCGGGGTCGTAGCCGGCCACGCTCGACTCGTTGACCGTGAACACGATCTCGCGGCCACCGATCGAGGCCGTCTGCGGCGACACGTAGCTGATCTGCTCCGCGCCGCCCGTCCAGCGGCGGTCGCCCGTCAACCGGTCGTAGGCCACGAGCGACACGGCGGAGCCATCCTGCCGCGGCCCGCCGCCCGGCACGATCACGAGCGATTCGGTGACCAGCGGCGATCCCGCCCGGCCCCAGGCGACCGCCAGGCTGTGGGCGGCCGCGTCGATCCCGAGGTCATCGAGCACGTTTTTTTTCCAGAGCACGCGGCCGCTCGCGCCATCGATGGCGTGCAGCCAGCCGGTGGCACCCGTGGTGTAGGCCGCACCACCGGCGATCGTGGGCGTGGATCGCGGCCCGACACCACCAAGCACCGTCTCGTGCCGGGCTGGCACCGACACGGTCCACTCCACATCGCCCGTCACAATCGATTGGCAGGACACGATCTCGTCGTCGCCCCGCTGCTCGAGCGTGACCGCATGGTCGCCGCAGGTGGCGAAGCCGCTCCAGCCGGCGCCGATCGGCCGCCTCCAGAGCTGCTCCGGAGGCCGCGACTTCCAGGCCGGATCCAGAATCGGGCCTTCGAGCGACGCGGAGCCCTGCGGCCCCAGGAACCGGGAAAAGTCACCGGGGGTCTCGGCCCACGCCGCGGCGGCCGCGGCCTCCGTAGCCTGCTTCGCAACCTGCGGCAGCAGCCGGTCGCGGGGGGGCGCCCAGCGAAACGCCAGCTGCGGCACGAGGTCGCCCGAGACCCGCTCGATGCGAAACACGGCGCACGCCACGCCCACCGCGGCGAGGAGGCCGAGCCCGACCGCCCGCTTGAGCCCGGCCGGGTGGCCACTCTGGAAGAGAAACCAGCCGAGGAGAGCCATCAGCCCCGAGAAGGCGAGGATCAGCGTGATGATGTTTCGGACCGCGGCATCGACGACGCCCCCCACCAAGGGCTCGAGGAGGCCCATGCAGACCAGCGCCGCGGCGGCGGCCAGCGATGCCAGGGTCACGAACACCCGCGCCGGCGGCACGAGCGGTCGAGGAGCGGCGGATTTCACGGAAGATTTCGAGGCGGGTCGACGGGGGGGCATGACACACTTTTACTGGAAGAACCGCGGAAACGCGACTACACTCCCGCCACCACGCTCTCGCGGACGCACGGCAAGGACCCCGAATGCTCACGACCAACGCCCCCGACCCGGCTCGGTCGTCCGCGACCGGCTCGTCGGCCGCCTCCGGCCCCGGCCCCTCCACCACCGCCGTGCACGCCGGCGAGGCCCGCCAGAAGCCCGGCTTCTCGATCACCGATCCGATCTTCGCGTCGAGCACCTACACGTTCCCCGACACGAAGTCGATCATCGACTTCATCGAGGAGAAGCATCCCCGCGAGGAATACGGCCGCTATGGCAACCCCGGCGAGCGGGTCGTGGAAGATAAGCTCGCGGCCCTCGAGGGGGGTGAGCAGGCGGTGCTCTTCGCCAGCGGCATGGCGGCCCTTGTGGGCCTGCTGATGGCCCACTGCAGCGCCGGCGATGAGATCGTGTTTTTCGACGAGTGCTACCACCGCAGCCGCGAGTTCTGCCGCAAGCACCTCACGCGGTTCGGCGTCGGGTTCCGCGAGGTGAAGACCTGCGACTACGCCGCGATGGAGGCGGCGATCACGCCCAAGACGAAGTTCCTCGTCAGCGAGTCGCCCACCAACCCGCA
>JBBAVQ010000322.1:0-3251 GCA_040397625.1 Pirellulales bacterium
TCGATGCTGACTTCGCTCCGCCATCCATGGCTCCGCTCGTCAGCAACGCCGGCTCTCGGGCACGGGCAGCCCCTCGCTCGCCTCTGTGATGGATCCAGGAAGCCCAATCGCGTAAGCGATGGGCGCCTTCGCGTGGTGCGCCCTCACGGCATTGGCTTCGGCTGCCCGCGAGCGGATTCGACGACTGCCCAGAATGGATGCTGGCGGTCGCCCCGGAGGCGGATGTCCTCCAGCATGACCCGGACGTCAGGGGCGATCCGGCCATTGAGAGGCTTGCGGCCGTCGATTGTCACGTTGACCGGTTCGCCGAAGTTGATGAGTTCGGGCGACAACCACACCTTGACCCTGTCGGCGCCGCACCGCACCGAGAGGGTGTTGGTCGCCCCGGCCTTCGCCTCGAGTCGCAGGGGGCGGCTGCCGTTCGTCGGCGGCCAGTGCTCGGGCAGCACGACCGTCTTCGGCGGCAGCCCCTCGATCTCGGCCCACCAGAAAAACCGGTCCCAGGGCCGCATCGTCACCGCCTCGAACTCCTTCGGGAAGAAATCCCGCCGCTTCCGGCTCATCCAGTCGAACAGTCGCAGGAGCTCGTCGGAGAAGTGCTCGTGGCCTCGGCCGCGATACTCCACGTAGGTCGTGTCGAATCCCCGGAAGAAGTAGCGGTCGAGTTCCGTCGCATCCCGCTGCACGACGGCGCGGTCGAGTTCACCGGCCACGACATAGATCGGCAGTGATCTGGCGTTGGGCCAGTAGTGGCTCACGTAGCGGCCGGCTGTCGGCCCCACCATCACGAGGCCCGCCCAGAGATCGGGATGCGAGAGCGCCACGTCCCAGGCGGCCTCGCCGCCGAGAGAGTGGCCCGAGAGATACACGCGATCGCTGTCGATCGAGAATCGTCGCAGGGCCTCGCGGAGCGAGGCGAGCACGGCGTGGTGCTCTCGCGGCGAGCAGGCGTAGCTCGTTTGCTGCGGCTCGCTCCAGGCCGGCGCGATCACCACGTAGCCGTGCCGCGTGGCTTGCCCGAGGCGCGTGCCGTCGGCAGCCGGCATGCCGGCCCACCACTCGATCTGGTTGAGTGGCGTGGACCAGCTGGAGTGCAGCGTGATGATCGCCGGATACCGACGCAGCGGATCGTATTCGGGCGGCACCTGCACCAGGCAGCGGATGTCCTCGCCCGGCTTCATGCCGGGGACCGTGAGCTCGTGAAGGCCGGGCGACGCCGCCGCCGGCGGCTCGAGCGGCGGAGCCATCTGGGCCGCCACGGCGGCGATCGTGGCCGCGTCGCCCGCCTCTTCGTTGCGGACTCTGGCAAGGATCGCGTCGCGGGCCGCCTGGTCGGCGGCGCGGAGATAGTCGCGGATGAGATCGCGAACCCGTCGCGCCGAGAGGGCGAGCTTGAGGTTGTCGGTCGCCGCCGCGGCACCCTCGACCCAGCCGCTGATGGCGAGGGCCACCGCCCGGTCGGGAGGCACGGCGGTGTCGGTGCCCAGCCGGTCGAAGGTCGCCAGCCGATCCAGCGAGTTGAACGACAGGGACTGCTGTATCTCGTCAACGGCTGCGCCGGCCGCGCCGCGGTCGGCCTCGTCGAGCGCGGCGACCCGCGATCGCAGATCGGCCACCAGCCGCGACGCCCGGTCGAGCCTGCCTCGGTATTCGTCGCGGGCCTCGCGGACCGCCTCGAGCAGTTCGCCCCCGATGTCGTCCGTGGGAAAGGATTCGAGCAGCCTCATGGCGAGCCGATCCTGCCCCGCCCTGCCCCGCAGCTGGATTTCGTCGAGGATTCTGCCGGCGCCGAGGCGGGCGATCGTCCGCCGCTCCTTCGCAAGGTCGGCGAGATCGGGGAAGTCGGCCAGCACCTCGTCGAGCTCCTTCGCGGCATCCTCGTATCGCTCGCCCTGGAGCAGCAGTCGCACCACGCGGAGCCGCTGGTCGGCGTTGGTGCGGTCGATGTGCTGGGAGATCACCCGCTTGAGCACGTCGGGCGGGATCGACGTGGTCGCCAGCCGCATGTCGAGAAGCAGGGGCTTCTCGGTTTGCACCCCCTCGAGCTTCGTCCATCGCGGTGTGATCTCGGTGATGCCCTGGACCACGTCGACGCGGCCGCCGGCGGTGGCGAGCGAGAGGATGCGACGGCCAAACTCGTCGAACGGCGTCGTTTCGAGGATGCCGCCGACGCCCGCGACCCGCGGGCCCTCGTCGGGCACCCGCTGCGGGATCTTCACCCGCTCCATGCCCGGATCGATCGCGGCCTCCTCGACCTTCACCACCTTCCGCTTCGACACCATGGTGCGGGTGAGTTCGTCGTCGCACATCAGGATCGGCTCGCCAGCCCCGCTCATGGAGTCCTCGGCGAGCGGATCGACGATCACCCCCGGTAGCTTCGCAAACCGCCCCTCGAGGATGCGGCCGTCGGCAAGTTCGACCCGATCGGCCGTGGCGGTCGAGGCAAGGGCCGCTGCGATCATGCCGACGGCTGCGACGCGTCGCAGGCAGCTGATCGGTTGGGTGGGGCGTAACGCTTCCATGCGCATCAGGCTCACTGGCCGGGAGAGGCAACGGCGGACAAGCCACGGGCCATCAGGGCATGACCGCGTGCATCGCTCACGACGACAGTCTACGACCGTCCGTTTCCGGGCGTCAGCGCCGGTCGGCGGAGAACTGATTGTCCACCCGATGGATGAGTTCGAACACCTCGTCGGCCAGCTGATCGATCTGCATCTGCATGACCTGCAGCGGTGAATCGAGGAATGACGGGTCGTCCCAGATTGCCAGCCGTGCGTGAGCCAGGTCGGTCGCCGCCTCAAGCTGCCGGAGCGTTGGGGCCGACACCGTGCCGGCCTGCCTCGCGTTTGCCGCCTGCGCGCTGGTCAGCTCCATGTCGGCCTGATGGGCTGCTGTCTCGGCCGCCGACCGGGCGAGGAGAAAGCCGTTTCCGTGGGGTTGCGCTCGCGTCGAGGCGACATGACGTTCCAGCACATCGATGCGCCGCCGCAGGCTCGCGCGTTCGAGGTCGTTGACCTGTCCTGGCGCCAACCTCGCCAGACTCTCCGCCTTGGCCAGGTTGGCCTGCGCGAGCCGCAGCCTCGCCTCGGCATACCGGACATGCAGGGCGGCATGCGCCTTCTCGGCTGGCGATGGGGTGGCGGCGAGCGAGGGTTCTTCCGCCGTCACCTCGCGGTGTATCGCCCACCGGCTCGCCGTGGCCGCGGCGGCGGCACCGAGGGCGACGACTGCGAATCGAACCGGCAGCGATG
>JBBAVQ010000323.1:0-3225 GCA_040397625.1 Pirellulales bacterium
CGACGGGATCCCAGCCGATCCGCTGCACGCTCTTCGACGCCGGCTGGCCGCCGACGGAGAGGTTGTATTCACCGATCAGGAAGTTGCCATCCTCGGTCCAGCGGTAGCTGATCTGCGTCTTGCCGTCGGGGCTCTCGTCAACCCAGTCGCCCACGATCCAGTCGAGCGTGGCGAGCATTTCCGTCGGCGTCGGCAGCGGGTCGTCGGAGAACTCGCGGTAGGAGGCGAGCGGCCAGCGGTCGCCCTGCTTCGTGCGAACCGCCACATACCGCACCTGGGCCGCTGCGGCCCCCTGATCGGTCGTAATGCGGCGCACGCCCTCTTCGATCACGACATCGTCGCCGATCTCGCGGGCATCACTCACCTCCATCTCGAGCGTCGCCTTCGGAAACCGTTCGAAGAACCTCTTGAACAGGGCTGTGATCTCGGCCCGCGATTCCGTGACACCGCCGTTTTCGTCAACGACCTCGCCGTCCTCGATGAACATGCCCGCGAGGGTAGCGGCATCCCCGGCATTGAACGCCTTCACGGTCGCCTCGGCTTCGGTCGCCACCGCCTTCACGACGGCGGCCACGGCCGGGGTGACCGGTGCCGTCGCCACCTGCGCCCAGGCCGAGCCTGCCGTCGCGAGCACCATCGCCACCGCCAGGCAGGATCCACGGACCACCGTTCCGCGCGTCGAAAACACCGTCATGACTCGTCTCTCCAGGCTGTTCGTGCGGGCCAACGAAGGCCCGCGAAGGATGTAATGAAAAGACCATCTTCCCGTGGAGGTTGCAAGCAGCCGGCACGCCGTCAGCACGCCGAAGGACTGCCGCCAAAGATCGCCCGTCGGGCCACGCTCCACCAGCCGGGCCGTTCGAGCGAGCGGTACGGGGAGTCAGTGGGCAGCGCGGCCATCAGGTGCTCGTGGGCCGGCTTCAGGTTGTGGTAGGGCAGCGAGGGAAAGAGGTGGTGCAGAGCGTGGTAGCGGATCGAAAATGGGAAAAAGAGGAGCGTGAGCGGGTCGTTCGTCGTGAAGTTGCAGGAGTCGGCGATGTGCGACGCCATGTCGGAATGAGAGCCATCGCCCTCGCAGTGGTGGTCGGCGAGAAACCGCATGTGGTTGAGCGCCACCGTGGCGACGGCAAGGGCGTAGAGCAGCGGAATCCGCGTCCAGGGATTGAGGCCCAGAATCACGAGCATGGGGATGAGGAGGGCCCTGACGAAGCAGGGGATCTCTGCGGCAAGGATGGCCCGGCGGTCGGCGGCGGTGAGCCGCCGTTCGTAGCTGCGATTGAAGGTCAGGGCCGACGCGTGCCGGAGCGTCCACTCGCGAACGCCGGGGGTGATGAAGGTGAGCGGCACGAGCAGGAATCGCAGGAACACCAGGATCGGCATCGCCATGATCTTCAGGGCGTAGCCGAGCACGCTGGCGAGATTGCCTCCTTGAATCATGTTGGCGGCATATTCGGGATCCTGCGGGGTGCCGTAGTAACGCTGGCTGTGGTGGTCGCGGTGGTGGCGGGTGAAGAACGGGCTCGGCATCAGGATTACGATGCCGCCGAGCACGTTCCAGGCGGCCTTAAACAGGGGCATTTCGTGCTCGCCGAGATGACAGACCTCGTGGACGAGCGAGCCCATGCGGTAGAGCCAGAAGACGGCAAGCGGGAATGCGACAAGCTGCGGCCACGAGCCCAGCGGCGACGTCAGGTAGACGCCGGCTGACACGTAGGCGGCGACGAGGCTGACGAGGAAGTCGGTCCAGTACCGCAGCGGGGAGGGGCGGAAGAAATCGACGCCGCCTGACTGCATCGCCCGCCGGGCGTCGTGGATCCAGCTGTCACCGACATCTGGTGCGTCGGCCGCGGAGCAGGCCGAGTCATCCGAGCAGGCCTCGAGCATCTGTCAGCCTCCCTGCGACCGTTGTCCGAAACCCGCCTGGTTCCGGAATCAAGGCGACGAATAATCGACCAGAAACCAGGGAGGGAGGCAACTCGGGTCGGCAAAAAAGCGGGGGGCCGGGCGTTTTCACGCCCGGCCCCCCTGGACCAACCTGTGGGCACATCGGCATCGGGCGGAACCCGATGCAGTCAGTGCTTACTTGCAGCGACGGCAGCCGCAGCCGCGACGGCGGCCACCGCACTCACCGCAAGCGGCCGAGGCACCGCCGCAGTCGCCGGCCGAGGCCGAAGCCTCGCCGCAACCGCCGCAGGCACCGGCGTCGCCACCGCAGCCGCCAGCAGCACCGGCCGAGCCGGCGTCACCGCAGCCACCGCAAGCGTTCTCAACGGGCACCTCGACGGCGACCGTCACGCACTTCTGCACCGGCACTTCCTTCGTGACCGTGTGCGGGACGCGAAC
This sequence comes from Pirellulales bacterium, assembly GCA_040397625.1. Lineage (GTDB taxonomy): Bacteria > Planctomycetota > Planctomycetia > Pirellulales > UBA1268 > QWPN01. The sequence continues at coordinate 2,344 of JBBAVQ010000323.1, forward strand.
CGTGTAGCTCTGCGTCTTCGTCTCGGGCACGCAGTCATACACCGTCACGGTGTACGACTCTTCCTTCTGCTGGGGAACCATGACCGTGTAGGAAACTTCCTTGGTCATCGTCTCCGGCACGCACTTGGTCACCGTGTACTCCCGAGTCTTGGTCTCGGTGCGGTACTTGGTGACATTGACCGAACGGCTCTTCTGCTCCGGCACCATCTTGGTGACGGTGTAGGTGCGGGTCCGCTCTTCCGGCACCATGGTGGTGACGGTGTAGGAGCGGGTCCGCTCTTCCGGACGGTACTTGGTGACGCTGACCGAACGGGTCTTCGTCTCCGGAACGCACTTGGTGACCGTGTAGGTCCGGGTCCGCTCTTCCGAGCGGTACTTGGTGACGTTGACCGAGCGGGTCTTCGTCTCCGGAACCATCTTGGTCACGGTGTAGTTCCGAGTCCGCTCTTCCGAGCGGTACTTGGTGACGTTCACCGAACGGCTCTTCTGCTCCGGCACCATCTTCGTGACGGTGTAGGTGCGGGTCCGCTCCTCGGGGCGGTAGTTCGTGACCGTGTAGGTCCGAGTCCGCTCTTCGGTACGGGTCCGACTCACGTTCACCATCCGGCTCCGCTGCTCCTGACGGCACTTGGTGACCGTGTAGGAGTAGGGGACCTCCTCAGTCGTGCACTGGTAGGTCGTGACCGGGACTTCCTTCGTCTCGCACGTCGGAACCCAGACACGCTTGCAGCACGTCTTCGGGGGGCAGGGGCAGCCGCAGGCGTCGGTGCCGGCCGAGGCAACCTCGACCTGCTCCGTCACCCAGTGACCACCACGGACCTGCACCGTCTTCGACGACTGGACCGGGACGCGCTTCTGCACGGTCCGGCTGCCGGTCATCTC
>JBBAVQ010000324.1:0-3219 GCA_040397625.1 Pirellulales bacterium
GATCGGCCTGATCGCCTCTCGGAAGCGTCGGAACGAGGGCTGATTCGCCCTCGCCTTCCACGCTCCCTGTCCCGCACGCAATGTGACTCCTTCTTTCTCTTTACGACACTCAACCCTTCCCCGCAAGAAAGCTAAACTGATGAAGATCTCGCTTACCATGTTTCGTGCCTCGCTCGTCGCCTGTGCGGCCCTCCTCGCCAACGCGGCCTCCGCGAATGGGGTGTCGTCGCTCACGATCGACTTCAACGAGGTCGGCAGCGACGTGGTGGCCACCGTCGCCGGCTCGTTCGACCTGAGCAGCCTTGTCCCTCAGACCTCGGGCAGCATGACGATGCGGAACTTCGTCTCCCCCAACGACGGCCTGGCTGGCTTCAGCGATAACAGTTCTTCAGTCGCCTACACGGCCTGGCGGATGGACGAGCAGGCTGCCTACACCCAGCCGTTCTGGGGCGACGGCTCGAACGCCGGCAACATCCCGCGGTTCGCCACCACGTCGTCGGGCACCGGCTCCTTCTACATTGAAGGCAACCCGCTCTCCTCGCCGGAGACGAACGAAGCCCGGATTCGCTTTCCCTCCACCTACGCCGGCGAGGCCATCAACGGCACCATGACCTGGGCGGGCCAGACCTACGCCAGCATGGGCCTCGCCACCTCCGGCACGTGGAACTGGCAGACGGCGAACGGCGGAACGGTCGCCCTGCGGATCAACGCTGTGCCCGAGCCGACCGGTTGCGTGGGCATGGCCTTCGCCGCCGTGGCCTTGGGCGTGTGGATTCGTCGCCGGGCCCCGAGGGCCTGAGTCGGTCGGCCGCCCGAGCCTATTCTTTGTGATCACGCCTCGCCCGGCGTCGCCCCTCAGGTGACGCCGGGCGTTGAGCGTTTTATGAGTGGCGGGTCTCCAATCGCCACACCCGCCACCATGGGCGGGAATAAACTATTGTCCGTTTCGGAGCGACGATCTAGGATGGAAGCGTTGTGGAGTGAGTTCCGGAGGGGATTCCGCCGATCCGCAACGGGTGTGGAGGATGCCATGAGGGATGTCACGAGGGATGCCATGAATACCGTTTCATTGGGCCGACGAACCATGCACGCCCGTCCGAGGGCGTTCACCCTCGTCGAGTTGCTCGTGGTGATCGCGATCATCGCCACGCTCATCGGCCTGCTCCTACCCGCCGTGCAGACCGCCCGCGAGGCGGCCCGGCGTTCGGCCTGCAGCAACAACCTCAAGCAGGTCGGTGTGGGCTGCCTCACCTACGAATCGGCCAAGCGGATGCTGCCGCCGAGCATCGCCAAGAAGAACACCACCGGCACGTTCCAGAAGCGCGGCCTGTTCACGATGATTCTGCCGTACATGGAAGAGAAGGCGACCTTCGAGCAGATCAAGTTTGATTACACGGGCAACGCCATGGTGGATCCCGCCCGCAATCAGGTGGTCGCCTCATACATCTGCCCGTCGTACCCGCATCCCAAGGTGATGACGTCCTCGCCCAACGACTACGAGAACGGTGCCGAGATCACCTACGCCGGCTGCGGCGGTGCCCAGCCCGCCAACGGCTCAGCTTCGCCGTGCCTCATTGGAAACACCTACCCCGACAACGGCGCCTTCAACCTCGTCGGCCCCGGAACCTACGCCTCCAATGGCCAGACGTGCGGCAGCGGCACAACGGTGATGGGCGTCGGACGGCCGATCAAGCAGGTCAGCGACGGCACATCGAAGTGCTTCATGATCGGGGAATACTGCCATCGCGACTACTACATCCAGCGGAGCGAGTGGCAGGCGCCGCCGGGCAACATGCGGCCGTGGTTCCTGGCCGGCAACTATCTGAGCACGGTGCCCGAGATCTACCACGTGAAGGAGTTCGAACTCACGTCGAACTCGAAGCAGACGCGAAGCAATGCCGGTGGCCTCAACAAACTCCCGATGGGCAGCTACCACGCCGACACCACGCTGTTCGTGATGGTCGATGGCAGCGTCCGTCCCGTGAACGACTCGATCGAACTGCTCGTCTATCAGAAGTTCGCGACGGTCAACGGGAGCGAGGCGGTCAATGACCTGCAGTGACGCCGGAGCGGCTCGCCGGCTGCTCGCGTCTGGGCTTCGCTTGGTCGTCATGGTGGTCATGCTCGTCGGTCTTGCGGGATGCATCAGGCCGCCACTGCTCGTGCCTGTGAAGGGCGTGGTGCTGCTCGACGGCAAGCCGCTTTCGTCCGGGGTGGTGCAGTTTCAGCCGGCTGCGGGACAGATGGCCTCCGGCGTGATCGCCGGCGACGGCACGTTCACGCTCTCCCGCCACCTGCCCGAAGACGGCGTGCCGCCCGGCACGTACCGGGTGGCGGTGACCGCCTTCGACCCGCTGGCCGAAGTGCAGTCGGTCGAGAACCTGATCGTGCCGGTGAAATACACCCGCTTCGGATCGAGCGGTATCGAGTTCACCGTGTTTCCGGGCACGCTCGAGCCGCTGGTCGTCTCGCTTTCGTCCGAGACCGGTGCCGAACTCCGATCCGAGGCCGACACGCAAGGGCCCCTCACCGGCGAGGGAACCGCGTCCGGCGTTTCGGCATCTGAATCGTCGAAGACTCCGACGTCCAAGCCTCCGATGTCTAACACTCCGGCATTCAACACGCCGGCACCGAACACCCCCGCATTGAATAACCCCGGAGGAGACGCCCGTGGCACTCCCGACACGAATCTGGGCGGCGCCTGACGTGGCCCGCCGCGCTCTGCGACCACACACCGGCCGCTGGCCGCGGCGAGCCATCCCGCTGGTCATGCTTGCGATGGCCGTGGCCGTGCTGGCCTCGGCCGGCGGCTGCAAGCGAAATCCGCGGGTGGTGCCGGTGAAGGGCAAGGTGCTCTACAACGGTCAGCCGCTCCCCTTCGGCAGCGTGATGTTTCAGCCCGACAAGGGCCAGCCGGCGGTCGGAGATCTCGCATCCGACGGCTCGTTCACGCTCTCGTCGTACGGGCCGAACGACGGCGCCGTCCCGGGCAAGCACAGCGTGAGCGTCTCCTGCTACGAAGGCCAACGGCCCGGCAAGGCCAGCGGCGGCGACTCACTCGGCAAGCTCATGATCCCGCTGAAGTACACCCGCTTCGGCAGCAGCGGTCTCACGGCCGAGGTCAAGGATGCCGCGAGCGAGCAGGCCCAGGAGATCGTCCTCGAACTCACCGGGCCCGCGGTCGCGTTCAACTGAAAGGCTCAGGAAGCCCAATCGCGT
>JBBAVQ010000325.1:0-3210 GCA_040397625.1 Pirellulales bacterium
GCGTCTGGTGGCGGTTCGCCCCACGCCTCACGGCGTTGGGCTTGGACGGCAGTGGTTGGTCACTCGTATAAGCCGAAGGCCGTGAGGCCTCGGGCGCACCACGCGTGAGTCGGCGTCTGGTGGCGGTTCGCCCCACGCCTCACGGCGTTGGGCTTGGACGGCAGTGGGTGGTCACTCGTATAAGCCGAAGGCCGTAAGGCCTCGGGCGCACCACGCTTGAGTCGGCGTCTGGTGGCGGTTCGCCCCACGCCTCACGGCGTTGGGCTTGTACGAACCGGCACGCGAAACCAAGAGACGGCCCGCGCGGGGAGCTGCCGAGTTGCCCGCGATGCTCGCGAGGGCGTATTCTCGCCACGGTTTCGATGTTGCGTTCCCGGGGAGATTTCCATGCGTCGCCTCGTGCCCGTGCTGATCCTGTCGCTTGCGATGCTCGCTGTGCCGGCCGAGGCCGCGAAGCTGCGGATTGCAATGATTCCCAAAGGCACCACGCACATCTTCTGGAAGACGGTCGAGGCCGGGGCCCGCGCGGCGGCGGCTGATCTCGACGTGGAACTCGTCTGGAAGGGGCCGCTCAAGGAGAACGACCGCGGCCAGCAGATCGCGATCGTGGAGCAGTTCGTCACCGAGGGCGTGTCGGCGATCATCCTCGCCCCGCTCGACGCCGTCGCTCTTCGCCGGCCGGTGGCGATGGCCGCGCAGCGGAAGATCCCGGTTGTGATCTTCGACTCGGCGCTCCAGGGGGAGGCCGGCAAAGACTATGTAAGCCTCGTGGCCACCGACAACCGCCGCGGCGGTGAACTCGGCGGCGCGAAGCTCGGCGACCTGCTCGACGGCAAGGGGAAGGTCGTGCTCCTCCGTTACCAGGTAGGCTCGGGGAGCACCGACGCGCGGGAGGCGGGCTTCTCCGCCGCGGTCGCCTCGCGTCCGGAACTGGAGGTAATCTCCGACAACCGCTACTCCGGGGCCACCGCCGGCGAGGCCAAGACCGCTGCGCTCAACATGCTCGACACGCTCAAGCGGGCCGACGGCATCTTCTGCCCCAACGAGTCGTCTACGTTCGGCATGCTCCTGGCCCTGAAGCAGAGCAACCTCACCGGAAAGGTGCGGTTTGTGGGCTTCGACACCTCGCCAGCACTCATCGAGTCGCTCCGGCAGGGAGACATCGATGCGCTCGTCGCCCAGGATCCCCGCACGATGGGCCGGATGGCGGTAACGGCCGCGGTGAGTCACCTGCAGGGCAAGCCGGTCGAGCCGATGATCGACACCGGTGCCGCCGTGGTCACCCGCGACAACGTCGACAGCCCCGAGATCCAGAAGATCCTGCAACTCCCCTGACCGCCTCCTCGCCACCACCGGATCGCCTCGTGATGCGGGGCGTGCGCAAGTCGTTCGGCGCGACGGCCGCGCTGGCGGGCGTGGACTTGCGCGTGGCCGGCGGCGAGGTGCTCGCGCTGGTGGGCGAAAACGGCGCGGGCAAGAGCACGCTCATGAAGGTGCTCGCCGGCGTGGTCCGGCCCGACGCCGGGGCGATGCTGCTCGACGGCCGACCCTACGAGCCCCGGTCGCCCCGCGACGCGCGGGCCGCGGGTGTGGCGATGATCCATCAGGAGCTCGCCCTCGCCCCGCATCTCACCGTCGCCGACAACATCCTGCTCGGCGTCGAGCCGACGCGGGCCGGATTCATCCGCGCGGCCGCGAGCCGCGAGGCGGCGCGGGCGGCGCTCGGCCAGCTGGGGCGAGCCGACATTTCGCCCGATGCGGTCGTGGCGGGGCTGTCGATCGCCGACCGGCAGGTGGTGGAGATCGCCCGCGCGGTGGCGGTCGGTTGCCGCGTGCTCGTGCTCGACGAGCCGACGAGCAGCCTGACGAGCGAGGACGTGCGGCATCTCGAAGCGCTTGTGAAGCGGCTCCGAGGGCAGGGACACGCGATCGTGTTCATCTCGCACGTCCTGGAGGAGGTGCGGTCGTTCGCGGATCGCGTGGCGGTGATCCGCGACGGCGCCACGGTCGGCGGTGGCGCGGTCGGGGCGCTCTCCAACGCCCAGATCGTGGAGTGGATGGTGGGCCGCGCCGTCACGGAGCTCTATCCGCGGTCGCCGCGGACGCCCGGCGCGGTGGTGCTCGAGATCTCGGGCGTCGCCGGCCGGCGGCTGCCTGAGTCGGCGTCGCTCGTGCTGCATCGCGGCGAGGTGCTCGGCATCGCGGGTCTGGTGGGCGCCGGGCGAACGGAGCTGGTGCGGGCGGTGTTTGGGCTCGAGCCCGTCCGCCGCGGCACGGTGCGGGTGGCGGCGGAAACTGGCGCTGCGGCGCCCGCTCGGCGGTGGGCGCAGGGCGTGGGGATGGTGAGCGAGGATCGTAAGGCGGAGGGGCTCGCCTTGAACCTCTCGATCGCCGACAACCTCACGCTCTCGCGGCTTGGCGGCCTCGGGCCCGCGGGGCTCGTGCTGTCCGGCCGGCAGGCGGCCGCATCGCAGCGCTGGATCGAGCCCTTGCAGATCAAGTGCCGCAACGTGTCCCAGCCAGTCGCCGCGCTCTCAGGGGGCAACCAGCAGAAAGTCGCGGTGGCCCGGCTGCTTCACCACGACGTGGACGTGCTCCTGCTCGACGAGCCCACCCGCGGCATCGACGTCGGCGCGAAGGCCCGGATTTACGCGCTGATCGACGAACTCGCCACGCAGGGCAGGGCGATCCTGCTCGTGAGTAGCCACGTGCCCGAACTGCTCGGGGTGTGCGACCGCGTGGCGGTGATGTGCCGGGGCAGGCTGGGGCCGGCGCGGCCGGTTGGCGAGATCGACGAGCATTCGCTCATGCAGGAGGCGATCGGACACGGATGACACCCAGGCTACGAAGACTCGGGCCCCTCGCGGGCCTTGGGCTGGTCGTGCTGCTCTTCGCCGTGCTGCGGCCGGGGCAGTTCGCCACGTCGGGCAACCTCGAAATCATGCTCCTTCAAACGGCGGTCGTGGCCACGGCGGCGCTCGGCATGACGCTCGTGATCGCCAGCGGCGGCATCGACCTCTCGGTGGGGGCGCAGATCGCGCTCGCCACCGTCACGCTTGCCACGCTGCTTGCCCGGGAGTGGTCGCCGGCCGCGGCCCTGCTGGCGACGGTCGCCGGTGGCGCGGCCTGCGGCTGCCTGATCGGCGGCCTCGTCACCGGCCTGCGGCTGCCTCCCTTCATCGTCACGCTCGGGATGTGGGGCGGGCTCCG
>JBBAVQ010000326.1:0-3207 GCA_040397625.1 Pirellulales bacterium
AGCCGCTCCTGGAGCTTCTCGCGGTCGTACTCGCTCTCGGTGTTCTCGATCTGCTGGCGGAGCTGCTGCACGCGGGCCTGCACGTCGGACTGCTTGCCGGCGCCCTGCACGATCGTGGTCTCGCCCTTGTCCACCGTGACGCTCTTCGCCCGGCCGAGGTGCGAGAGGTCGAGGCTCTCGAGCTTGAGGCCGAGATCCTCGCTGATCAGCGTGCCGCCGGTGAGCGTGGCGATGTCGCCGAGCATGGCCTTGCGGCGGTCACCGAAGCCCGGGGCCTTCGAGGCACACACATTGAGCACGCCGCGGAGCTTGTTCACGACGAGCGCCGTGAGGGCGTCGCCGTCCACGTCTTCGGCGATGATGAGCAGCGGCTTGCCCGACTGCGCCACCTTCTCCAGCAGCGGCAGGAGGTCCCGCAGGTTCGAGATCTTCTTCTCGTGGATCAGGATCAGGGCGTCGTCGAGCTGGACCTCCATCTCGGCGGGCCGGTTGATGAAGTAGGGCGAGACGAAGCCCTTGTCAAACTGCATGCCGTCCACGAACCGGACGGTGGTCTCGGTCGTCTTGCCCTCCTCGACGGTGATCACGCCGTCCTTGCCCACCTTCTGCAGGGCCTCGGCGAGCAGATCGCCGATGGCGCGGTCATTGTTGGCGCTGATGGCGCCGACCTGGGCGATCTCCTCGGGCCGCTCCACCTTGCGGGCCATCTCCATCAGCCGCTGCACGGCGGCGGCCACGCCCTTCTCGATCCCGCGGCGGACGGCCGTGGGGTTCGACCCGGCGGCGACGTTGCGGGTGCCCTCGCGGAAGATCGCTCGGGCCAGCACGGTGGCCGTCGTGGTACCGTCACCGGCGAGGTCCGACGTCTTCGACGCCACCTCGTTCACGAGCTTGGCGCCCATGTTCTCGAACGCGTCCTCGAGGTCGACCTCCTTGCTGACGGTGACGCCGTCCTTGGTCACCGTCGGGCCGCCGTACGCCTTGTCGATGATGACGTTGCGGCCGGTCGGTCCCATGGTCACGGCCACGGCGCCGGCCAGCTTCTCCACGCCCTTGAGCAGCTTGGCGCGGGCGTTGTCGTCGAACATCAGTTGCTTGGGCACGGGTCGATCTCCTGGATGCGTTCTTGGTTACGTTCTTGGTTGCGTTCGAATGGGTGGTGGAAAGCACGAGCCGTGAGCGGCTGTGCCTCGAAACGACTCAGCTCAGGACTTTCGCGAGGATGTCGGTCTCGCGGAGGATCTTCACCTCGTGGCCGTCGACTTCGATGTCGCTGCCCGAGTACTTGCCGTAGATCACTTCATCGCCGATCGAGAGGGCCGGGGTCGCCCGCTGCCCGTTCTCGAGGAGCTTGCCGGGGCCGATGGCCACGACGTGCCCGCGCTGCGGCTTCTCTTTGGCGGAATCGGGGAGCACGATGCCGCCGGCGGTCCGCTCCTCGGCCTCCACGGGCTCCACCACCACGCGGTCGTCGAGCGGACGGATCTTCAGGTTCTTCGCTGCCATCTGGTTGGTCTCCGGTTCGAGGTGAAACTGTCTGAGTTTGATTCTGTGGATCTCGATGCGACTGGCCGCCGGGCGATCACATCATGCCGCCCATGCCGCCCATTCCCATGCCACCCATGCCACCCATTCCCATGCCGCCCATCCCGCCCATGCCACCGCCCATGCCGTGGTCGTGGCCGTCGCCGGCCGGCGGCTCCTCGTCCTTCGGGATCTCGGTGATCAGGGAGTCGGTGGTCAGCAGCAGGGCCGCCACGCTCGCCGCATTCTGCAGGGCCGTGCGAACGACCTTTGCCGGGTCGATCACGCCGGCACTCACGAGGTCGCAGTACTCCCCCTTGTCGGCGTCGTAGCCGTCGTTCTTGCCCTTCATGTGCCGCACACGGTTGACGACGACGGAGCCGTCGGTGCCCGCGTTCTCGGCAATGGCGGTCAGCGGATACCGCAGGGCGTTCTTCACGATCGCCGCCCCCATCTTCTCGTCCCCCTCGAGGTCGAGTTTCTCGAGAGCCTTCTCGCTGCGGAGCAGGGCCACGCCGCCGCCGGGCACCACGCCCTCGGCGAGGGCGGCCTGCACGGCGCTCTTGGCGTCGTCGATCAGGGCCTTCCGCTCCTTCATCTCGGTCTCGGTGGCGGCCCCCACGTTGATCTGGGCCACGCCGCCGGCGAGCTTGGCGAGCCGCTCCTGGAGCTTCTCGCGGTCGTAGTCGCTGGTGGTCTTCGTGATCTCGTCGCGGATCTGGGCCACCCGGCCGTCGATGGCGGCCTTCGTGCCGGCACCGCTCACGATCGTGGTGTTCTCGGCCTCCACGATCACCTTCTTGGCCCGGCCCAGGTCGCTGAGCTTCACGGCATCGAGGGCGATGCCGAGGTCCTTGAAGATCGCCTGGCCCCCGGTGAGGGTGGCGATGTCGCCGAGCATCGCCTTGCGGCGGTCGCCGTAGCCGGGGGCCTTCACGGCCACCGACTGGACGATGCCGCGGAGCTTGTTGACGACGAGCGTGGCGAGGGCCTCGCCCTCCACGTCCTCGGCGATCACCACCAGCGGCTTGCCGGCCTTGCTGATCGCCTCGAGCAGCGGCACGAGGTTCTTGGCGCTCGAGATCTTCTCCTCGAAGAGGAGGATGAAGGGGTTCTCGAACTCGCAGACCTGGCTGTCGGCATCCGTGACGAAGTGGGGCGAGAGGTAGCCGCGGTCGAACTGCATGCCCTCGACCACATCGACCGTCGTCTCGGCCTGCTTGCCCTCTTCCACCGTGATCACGCCGTCTTTGCCCACCTTGAGGAAGGCCTCGGAGAGCACGTTGCCGATCGTGGGATCATTGTTGCCGGCGATCGTGGCGATCTGCATCAGCTCCTTCTTGTTCTTCTCGTTGATCGGCGTGGCCATGGCCAGCACCGCCTTCGAGACCGCCTCCACCGCCTTGTGGATGCCCCTGGAGAGGGCCATCGGATCGGCGCCGGCGGCAATCATCTTGATCCCCTCGCGGAAGATCGCCTCGGCGAGGACGGTGGCCGTGGTGGTGCCGTCACCGGCCACGTCGTTGGTCTTGCTGGCGGCTTCCTTCACGAGCTGCGCGCCGAGGTTTTCGTACGGATCCTCGAGGTCGATGTCCTCGGCGACGGTCACGCCGTCCTTGGTCACCTTGGGCGAGCCCCAGCCCTTGTCGAGCACCGCGTTGCGGCCACGGGGGCCGAGCGTGC
>JBBAVQ010000327.1:0-3204 GCA_040397625.1 Pirellulales bacterium
GAGGAGCGGAACTTCGAGGTCCGCAAGAACCTGCTCGAATACGACGAGGTGATGGACGAGCAGCGGAAGCGGGTCTACGGCTTCCGCCAGAAGATCCTCGACCAGACCGACGGCGAGTCGGATTGCCGCGACATGATCCTCGAGATGGTGGACCGACAGGTTGACCAGAACATCGGCACCTTTCTCGACAAGGACTACGGCTGCCAGACCTTCGCGACCTGGGCGGGCGGCCAACTCGCCTGCGAGCTCGACCCCGCCGACTTCCGTGGCATGACGGCCGAGGAGGCCGAGCGGATCGCCGTGCAGGAGGCTGTCCGCAACGCCGAAGGGCAGATCTACGAGGCGGTCGAAGAAAACCTCCCCGCCGGCGAGGATGAACACGACTGGAACTGGGGAGCCCTCGCCTCGTTCGCGAACGCCCGCTGGAAACTCTCGGTGAGTGATCGCGACCTCAAGAAGGTCGGCCGCGACGGAGTCTGCGAGTGGCTGCAGGAAAAGGTCGGCGAGGCGATCCACCGCATCGACCTCTCCGAAGGGGAGCGGTTCCTGGCCCCCGACTTCGGCCTCCGCAGCGCCATCGGCTGGACGGAATGGCGGTTCGGCGCGGGCCTCCCCGAGGAGGAGATAGCCGCCCTCGAACGCGGCGGACTCGACACCGCGGCCTTCAAGGCGCGGGTCTGCGAACTCGCGCGCGACGTCTACGCCCGCCGCGAGGTCGAGTATCCCGTGCTCGTGGGCCTCGCGCACTTCTCGGGCCGCCAGCCCGACGGCTCGCGGCGGCTCGACCGGGAAGGATTGCTCGCCTGGGCCCGCGACCGGTTCGATCCCGCCCTGCCGGAAGACACCGTGGCCTCGGGCGACCTCCAGGAGCTGCGGGCGAATCTCGTCGAGGCCAGCCGCCGACGACACGGCCGCGGCGACGCCCCGCGGGATGAGATGGGCCGGATGGAGCGGGCGGTGCTCCTCCAGATCCTCGACAACGCCTGGAAAGACCACCTGCTGGCAATGGACCACCTGCGGAGCAGCGTGGGCCTCCGCGGCTACGCGCAGGTCGATCCGAAGGTGGAATACAAGCGGGAGGGAATGCGGACGTTCGACCTGATGTGGAAGGGGATCGACGAGCGGGTGGTGGACATCGTCTACCGCATCGAGCAGGTCGAGGAAGACGCCCTCAGGAGCACCTGGCACGAGACGGCTGCGATCCACGCCGACGCGTCATCGGCCACGCTGCCGTCGCCGGGCGATTCGCAGCACGCCGGCGGGCCGCCCGACCAGCGGGGCGAGACGGGGCCGGTGGAGCCGATCCGCAACATGGGCCACAAGGTCGGCCGCAACGATCCCTGCCCGTGCGGCAGCGGGAAGAAGTTCAAGAACTGCTGCGGCAAGTCGAGCGGCGTGGCCACGGGCTGACGCCCAGCCTCCTCGAAACGCAGGCCCCAGGGCACGCGGAGCCCTGGGCCCGGCCACGGCGGTACATCCGGGCCGATGCCGCCGGTGCGGCAGGCTGCCTTCATCCTTTATCCTGCCCCCCGTGCTGCTCAATCTCGTCTACCTCCTGGCCATGGTTCTCGCCCTGCCCTGGGTCGCGTGGCGGAGGTTTTCCGGCGGGCGGCCGGTGGCGGCACCGTGGATGCGATTCACGGGAGCGGTCGATGTGGCCGCCAAGCCTGCCGGAGCCGCGCGGATCTGGCTCCATGGCGTGAGCGTCGGCGAGGCGCAACTGCTCGCCGTGCTGGCCGAGGAGCTCAGAAGACAGGCGGAAGCAGCGGGAACGCCGCTCGACTGCGTGATCTCGAGTTCGACGACGACCGGCCTCGAGGTGGCCGCCAAGCGGTGCGGTGCCGATCACGCCTTCCCCTGCCCGCTCGACTTCACCTGGGCGGTGGACCGAGTGCTGGACCGCGTCCGCCCCGATGTCGTCGTGCTCGGCGAACTCGAACTCTGGCCCAACCTCGTGGCCCGCGTCCACCGGCGCGGCATTCCGATCATCGTCGCCAACGGCCGGATGAGCGAGAGGAGCGCCGCGGGATATGCCAGGATCGGATCACTCGTGCGGCCGACGCTGCAGTCGATCACGCTGGTGGTGGCCCGTTCGCAGACCGATGCCGACCGGTTCACGGCCCTCGGCGCCCCCCAGGTGACCGTGACCGGCTCGATGAAGTTCGACGGCGTGAGGGGTGACCGACACGCCCCCGAGGTTGAGCGGCTGCGTCGGCTTGCGGGCTTCGCCGACAATGACGTGGTGTTCCTCGCCGGCAGCACGCAGGATCCCGAGGAGCGGCTTGCGACCGAGGCGTTTCTCGCCCTCCGCGGCCGGCATCCGCACCTGCGACTCGTGATCGTGCCGCGGCACGTCGAACGCGCGGCCGAAATCGGCGCAATGCTCGACAGCCTCGCCGTCTCCTGGTCGGCCCGCAGCCGACTGACGGATGCGACGCGCCTTGCCGCAGGCCACGCGCTCCTCGTCGATACGACGGGCGAACTCGGCTGCTGGTGGGGGACGGCGGCGATCGCCTTCGTGGGCGGCAGCCTCGACGGCAAGCGCGGCGGCCAGAACATGCTCGAGCCCGCGGCCTACGGGGCCGCCATCTCCTTCGGGCCGCACACGAGAAACTTCCGCGACGAGGTCTGCCGGCTGCTCGCCGCCGACGCGGCGATGGTGGTCGCAGACGGCCCGGCCCTCACCGCCTTCGTGGCGAAATGCCTCGATCACCCGGCCTGGGCGGCCACGCTCGGCGAACACGCGTCACGGTTCGTCGCCTCCCAGCGCGGGGCCGTCGCCGCCACGGCCAGAATGATCCTCGATCGGCTCCCCGATCCCGGTCAACCCGGCCCCGAAACCGCATGACACGGCCCGCGGGTTGCTGAGCGAGCGGCGTTCCCGATAATGCTGGCTCGTGATGGCCGGCCACCGCTGCCGGTCCCTGTCGACCCCACCACCCTTCAGCGCGAGGCTTCCGCCGTGGCACGAGGCAAGTATCTGTTCACCAGTGAATCGGTCAGCATGGGTCACCCGGACAAGTTGGCCGACCAGATCTCCGACGGCGTCCTCGACGCCTACCTGGCGCTCGACCCGAAGAGCCGCGTCGCCTGTGAGACGATGGTGACCACGGGCCTCGCCGTGATCGCCGGCGAGATCACCTCCAAGGGCACGATCGACTACCAGAAGGTGGTCCGCGACGTGATCCGCGAGGTGGGCTACAC
>JBBAVQ010000328.1:0-3195 GCA_040397625.1 Pirellulales bacterium
GCGAGAACGGCGAACGTGCTGAGCACGAAGTTGCCGTTGCCGGACCGGCCCGGCCCTTTCTGAGGGAGGGCGTCGTCGGCGAGCGCTTCGAGGCGGAATGCGGTCACCGTGCCGTCTGGGGGCAGCACCGCCTTGAGCGTGTAGGTGTCGCGGGTGAGCGTTCCCGTCACCGTCACCGTGCCGTCGGCCGCGATCGTTCCCGAACCACCGGCCATGCTCGTGAACGCCACCGGCACGAGCTGGCGCGGTGCCGGATCGGCCTGCGCCGCCACCGGCGGCGAGGGCGCCGGCGGCGGCGCTGGTGGAGCCGGCAGCAGTTTCGGGGCTGGAGCCGCCACGAGCCGGGGGCCCTGGTGCGTGCCCACGAGCAGCGAGTTTGCATCGCGCGCGAACGCCACGGTCCACACGCTCGATGCCGCCTTCTCGGGTCCCTCCTGTTCGCCGCGAGCGGCGGTGTCCCAGAGCTTCACCGCGCCGTCCATGCCGCCGCTGACGATCCGCGAGCCGTCGGGCGAAAAGGCGAGCGACGTCACCCAGTCCTTGTGGCCGGCGAGCGTGGCGAGCGGCTTGCCGTCGGCAGCGGCCCAGAGCCGCAGCGTGCGATCGGCGGCCCCGCTGGCGAGAGTCTGACCGTCGGGGGAGTAGGCGACCGCCCAGATGGCGTCGCCATGACCCTCGAGCTTCGCCTTCTCGCCGCCATCGATCGGATTCCAGAGCTTCACGAGTTTGTCGCTCCCGCCGCTGGCAAGCGTCTGGCCGTCGGGTGAGAAGGCAAGGCAGGTGGCGGCGCCCTCGTGGGCGGCGATCGACTTCACCTCGGCACCCATCGAGGGATCCCAGAGCACGACAGTCCCATCCTCGCCCGCCGACGCCAGTCGTGAGCCATCGGGCGAGAACGCCACCGCGCGGGCCCAGCCCTTGTGCTTCTTGAGATCGTGCTTCGGCTGCCGCGTGATCGCGTCCCAGACCCGCACAAGGCCGTCGTAGCCGGCCGTGGCCAGGAGTTTTCCATCCGCGGAAAACTTCGCCGCCCACACCGCCGTGGGATGCCCCACGAACTCGCCGATCCGCGAGCCGTCGGCGGCCTTCCAGGCGACCACCGCGCCCGGCCGATAGAGCAGGCTGTCGCCGCCAGCGGTCACGATCGTCTGGCCATCGCTGGAGGTGTCGGCGGCGATCACCCAGCCGGTGGAGTCGGCGAGCGTCGCGGCGCCGGCCGGCGGCGCGACGGCCGGCTCGTCCGCGATCGCCGCACCGGCGAAGGCGAGCACCGACAAAACCGTCAGCAACAAGAGACGCACGCGGACGTTGGGTTTCATGCGGTGTTGATCGGCTGGAGCGAGCGGCGGATCCGAAACGAAGAGTATAGTTGCCCGCGAACCGGCGAATCCATCGCCCGCGAGGCGTTCGGCGGCGACCACGTCGAGGAGTTCATTCGATGGCACAGGCGTCCCTATCCACTCGCCGCTCCGCCGCAAAGAAGGCGGTGCTCGTCGCCAGCGGCGATCTCCGCGAGGAGGCAAACCGCGTCTGCTGGCCGGCACAGCAGGCGATGGAGAAATCGCTCACCGCCGCCTTCGCCCGGGCCGGCTGGACGCTCGACCGTGGCCACGCGGTCTCCCGCGGCCGCGGCCACGGCTTCATCGCCAGCTGTCGCGAAGGCCTCGACGTCTTTTCGAAGATCGACCCCGACGTACCGCTCGTGGTGGCGGAAGCGGTCTGGCAGTATTCCAACCACGTCCTGCCCGGGCTCACCAGCCACGCAGGTCCGATCCTCACCGCGGCGAACTGGTCGGGCCAATGGCCCGGCCTCGTCGGCATGCTCAACCTCAACGGCTCGCTGACGAAGTCGGGCGTGGCCTACTCGACCATCTGGGCCGACGACTTCGCGAGCCCGAGCTTCGAGCGGCACCTTACGTCCTGGCTCGACACGCGGACGATCCACCACGACACCAGTCACGTGGTGCCCTTCGAGAAGGTTCGCATGCCCCGCGACCTCGCCAGACGCGCCGAGGGACTTGCGGCCGATCTCCGCACGAGGAAGGCGCTGATGGGCGTGTTCGACGAGGGCTGCATGGGGATGGAAAACGCCATCATTCCCGATCGGCTCCTGCACGCGACGGGCGTGTTCAAGGAACGGCTCAGCCAGAGCGCCCTCTATCACGAGACGATGCGGACCAGTGAGGCCGAGGCTCGGACGGTGTTTCGCTGGCTGGAGAAGGCCGGGATGCGGTTTCACTTCGGCCGCGACGAGGCGACCGACCTCACGCGGCAGCAGGTGCTGCTCCAGTGCCGCATGTACATCGCGGCCTTACGAATCGCCGACCGCTACGGCTGCGACTGCATTGGCATCCAGTATCAGCAGGGCCTCAAAGACCTGCTCCCCGCAAGCGACCTCGTGGAGGGCATGCTCAACGACTCGAAGCGGCCTCCGGTGACGGCCGAAGGCTCTGCACGCATCCTCTTCAAAGGGAAGCCGCTCGTCCACTTCAACGAGGTGGACGAGTGCGCCGGTCTCGACGGGCTGCTCACCGAGCGGGTTCACGCGGCGCTTGGCGAGCCGGTCGAGAACACGCTCCACGACATCCGCTGGGGCGACTGGGACGCCTCGCACACCACCGACCGCTGGGTGTGGGTGTTCGAGATCTCCGGAGGCGCGCCGCCGGCGCACTTCGTGAAGGGCTGGAAGGGGGCCGAGGGTTTCCGGCAGCCGCCGATGTACTTCCGGCTCGGCGGCAGCACGCTGGCCGGCGTGAGCAAGCCGGGCGAGATTGTCTGGAGCCGGATCTGGGTCGATGGCACGGGATCGCAGGAGAAGCTCTGCATGGACATCGGTCGCGCGGAGGTCGTGTCGCTGCCGGCCGAGGAGACCCGCCGCCGGCTCGAGGCGACGACAAAGCAGTGGCCGATCATGCATGCGGTCACCTACGGCGTCTCCCGCGACCAGATGATGGCCCGGCACAAGGCCAACCACGTGCATGTGGCCTATGCGAAGGACGCGGCCGCGGCCGACCGCGCGGCCCTGCTCAAGGCCGCGGTGGCGAGGAACCTCGGCATCGAGGTCTCGTTCTGCGGCACCAGGGGCCACGGCGCGACGCCGGCCGTCCGCTGGGACGCGTGAGGCGCTTTCCGCGTGGTGCGCCGCTCGGGACTGCCCATGCCATCTCGCCGGACGTTCGCTGCGGGCATCCTGCC
>JBBAVQ010000329.1:0-3194 GCA_040397625.1 Pirellulales bacterium
AGAAACTCTTCGCCCCAAGGAACCGCTTCTGGATGAACTCCTCGAACACCGCCGCGTTGGTCATCTGCCGGTAGATCCGCAGCTGCTGGCGGCGGTCGAGCTGGATCCGGTTCTCACAGCCCTCCATCCGGACCTGCAGCCACTGCCGGACCCGAAGGTCGTCCATGTGCATGAACTGCACGCCGATCGACCGGCAGTAGGTGTTGCGAAGCCGCTTGATGATCTGCCGCAGCGACATCGACTGCGGTCCCTCGATCGTGTCGGTCGAGAAGGACCGGTCCATGTCCTCCTCGGTGAGGTGGTAGAAGTTGGGATCGAGCTCGGGAAGCCCAGGCCGTGGCCGGCCGAGCGGATCGATCTCGGCCATCAGGTGCCCGCGAACGCGGTACGCGCGGACGAGTTGATCGACGCGATCCTGGAGGAAGGCCACCCGCTCCTCGCCTGCGGTGCCCGTTGCCACGGGCGGCAGGGGCAGCGGCATCGCCTCGCCGGCCGGGGCGGCGGCAAGCTTCACGTCGCCGTTGGCGATCGCCACCGCATGGGCCGTCGCGATACCGTCGGGGGTGACGAGCTTCGATGTGGGGGGAAACGCCGTCGCGGCGGGACGAATCGCCGGCTGGGCCGCGAGCGTCGGCGCGGCCGCCTGCCCGCTGGTCGGCACGGCCCGACCGTTTCGCAGCCCTTCGAAGTACACCCGCCAGTCGGCTGGGACGCTCGCGGGATCTTCCTGATAGCGTTCGAAGAGCTCTTCAAGAAACGCGAGGCTGGCGGTCCCGGCCGAGTCGATACTGTCGATGGTGCTCACGGATGGATCGAGGCCCGCCGCAGTTTGGCGGGCACGGTAAAGGCGGGAAGTGGGAGGGTTTTCTGACGCGCGATCACATGGCCAGCAGGAGCCGGCCCGGGCTCTCCAGGTAACCGATGATCTCGTTGAGGAACCGGGCGGCCATGGCGCCGTCGATGACCCGGTGGTCGTATGAGAGCGACAGCGGCATCATCAGCCGCGGCTCGATCTTGTCGTCGTGGACGACCGGCATCTTCCGCGAGCGGCCCAGCAACAGGATAGCCACCTCGGGCCAGTTGATGATGGGGGTCGAATACGCACCGCCAACGGCCCCGAGGTTGCTGATCGTGAACGTACCGCCGCGAAGATCCTCGATCCCGTACTGGGCGTTCTTCGCCTTTTCCGCAGTGTCGGCCACCGCCTGGGCGACCTGCGGAATCGACAGCTGGTCGCAGTCGCGGAGCACCGGCACCACGAGCCCCCTCGGCGTGTCAACGGCGAGGCCGACGTTCACATAATCCCGGTAGATGATCTCGCCCTTCTCGATGTCGATCGTGGCGTTGATCGCCGGATGCTGTCGGAGCGACAGGCTCACCGCCTTGATCACGAACGAGAGGGCTGTGAGCTTGAGGTTGTTCTTGGCATATTCAGCGGCACTCGCCTTTCGCAGCACCTCGAGTTCGGTGACGTCGGCGTCGTCGAAGTTGGTGAGGTGCGGAATCGTCTGCACGCTACGGACCATGTTGGCCGCGATCGTCTTTCGCATCCGCGACATCTGCTCGCGACGGATCGGCCCCCAGTCGTCCCGCTCGGTGGCGGTCGATTCGGGCCGCGGCCGGCCGGCCGGCGCGGCGCTGGCGTGACGCACGGCCGCGATCACGTCCTCGCGAACGATCCGCCCCGCGGGACCCGTGCCCCTGACACGGGCAAGATCGACGCCGAGTTCGCGGGCGAGGCGACGGACGGCCGGACCGGCTGGCTCGACGGCGGCGACCGCGGCGACGGCTGGCGGCTCCTCGACGGCGACGGCAGCCGCCTTGGGCGCGGCTTGCGGCGCCGCGGTCACGATGGGAGCGGCCGCAACGGGAGCAGAAACGGCGGCAGCGGGCTTCGCCGCAGCAGCCGGCGGCGCTGCCGACTCAACGGCCTTGGGCGGGGGAGCCGCCGGCTTGGCGGGTGCGGCGCCGGGGGCGTCGAGCATCACCAGCGGTTGACCCACCTTTACGGTGTCGCCCTTCTTGACGAGCACCTTCGCCACCAGTCCGCCCGGCGGACAGGGCACTTCGATGACCGCCTTGTCGGTCTCGACCTCGAGCAGTGCCTGCCCGGGCTTCACCACGTCGCCCTCGGACACGAAGACCGTGACGACGTCGCCGGAGGCGATGTTCTCGCCGAGATCGGGGAGCTTGAATTCGGTGGCCATGGCTCGTTCCGCGGAAGGTGTTGGAGTGGTGGGGATGGTGAACGACAGGAACTCGAGACGAACGACAGCGGATCAGGCCGAAGCCGGATCGACCTTGGCGGGGTCGACGCCGAGCCGCTTGATCGCCTCGGCGACGACGTGCGTGCCGACCGCGCCCGCGGCCGCCAGCCGTGACAGGGCGCCGACCGCGATGCACTCGGCATCGACCTCGAAGTGGCGACGAAGCCGGGCGCGGAGTTCGCTGCGGCCGAAGCCGTCGGTGCCGAGCACGAACAGGCCACCCGGGATCCACGGGTCGAGTTGCTCGGGAACGGCCCGGACGTGGTCGCTGGCGGCGACGTACACGCCGTCGGTGCCGGCGAGCGTGGCCTCAAGGTAGCTGACCTTGGGAGGGGCCTCGGGGTGGAGCATGCTCCAGCGGCGGCACTCCTGGGCCTCGCGGCGGAGCTCCTTCCAGCTGGTCACGCTCCAGACGGTGCTCGCCACGCCCCAGTGCTCGGCCAGCAGGTCGGCCGCCCGCAGGACCTCGCGGAGGATCGTGCCTGACCCAAACAGGTTGACGCGGGGAAGCTTCGCCGCGACCGGCTTGCCCGTGGCGGGCACGTCCTTGAGCCGGTACATGCCCTTGAGAATGCCCTCCTCACAGCCGGCGGGCATGTGGGGCATCTCGTAGTTCTCGTTGTAGACCGTGATGTAATAGATCCAGTCCTCACCCTTGGCATACATCCGGTCCATGCCGTCGAGCATGATCACCGTCGTCTCGTAGACGAAGGCCGGGTCGTAGGCCTTCACGGTCGGGTAGGCCATCGCGAACAGGTGGCTGTGGCCGTCCTGATGCTGGAGCCCTTCGCCATTGAGCGTGGTGCGGCCCGCCGTGCCGCCGAGCAGGAAGCCCTTGGCGCGGCAGTCGCAGGCGGCCCAGATCAGGTCGCCGATCCGCTGGAAGCCGAACATCGAGTAGTAGATGAAGATCGGGATCATCGGCAC
>JBBAVQ010000330.1:0-3192 GCA_040397625.1 Pirellulales bacterium
TGTTGGTGATGGTGCCCGAGCCGCCCAAGTCGCCGACGGTGCCGCCGTCGCCCACCGAGAGCGTGCCATCCGCGATCGTGGTGACGCCGGAGTAAGTGTTGGCAGCGGTGAGCGTGAGCGTGCCGGCGCCGCTCTTCGTCAACACCCCGCCACTGCTCGTAAGGGCTGCCGCGAGGGTGACGTTTCGGCCATTCGTGTCGATCGAATACGCCTGCCCGGCGTCGTTCGAGAACCGGCTCGAGTAGTCGGTGGCATTACTGGCCGTGTACTGCAGGGTGCCGCCGCCGAACGAAATCGTGCCGCTCGAGCCGAGCGCATTGACCGAGCCGACCGCAAGCGTGCCGGCGCTGAGCGACAGCCCGCCTGCAAGAGCGTTGCTGCCGGAGAACGTCACCGTGCCGACGCCAGATTTCACAAGAGAACCGGACCCTGCCATGCTGCCCGCGTAGGTGCCGCTCGTGGACTGGTCGAACGTGACGGCGGCGTTGTTGGTGATCGTCCCTTGGAGGCTCGAGGTGGTTCCCACGAGCCGGCCCGCCGAGACGGTTGTGCCACCGGAGTAGGAGTTGCTCCCGGAGAGCGTGACGGTGCCGGCGCCACTTTTCGTGAGCGAGCCTGTGCCGCTCACCACGCCCGCGTAGGTGCCGTCGCCACTCTGCGCAAACTCAACGGCCGCTGCGTTGGCGATCGTGCCTTGGAGGCTCGACGTCGTGCCCACGAGCCGGCCCGCCGAGACGGTCGTGCCACCCGAGTAGGAGCTGCTCCCGGAGAGCGTGACGGTGCCGCCCCCGCTCTTTGTGAGCGAGCCTGTGCCGCTCATCACGCCCGAGTAATTGCCGTCGCCATCCTGCGAAAACTCCACGGTCGCTGCATTGGCGATCGCGCCTTGGAGGCTCGACGTCGTGCCCACGAGCCGGCCGCCCGAGACGGTCGTACCGGCGTCGTAGGTGTTTGCACCGCCTAGCGTGAGCGTGCCGCTTCCGAGCTTCGTAAACACCCCGCCGCTGCTCGTGAGGGCTGCCGCGAGGGTGACGTTTCGGCCATTCGTGTCGATCGAATACGCCTGCCCGGCGTCGTTCGAGAACCGGCTCGAGTAGTCGGTGGCATTACTGGCCGTGTACTGCAGGGTGCCGCCGCCGAACGAAATCGTGCCGCTCGAGCCGAGCGCATTGACCGAGCCGACCGCAAGCGTGCCGGCGCTGAGCGACAGCCCGCCTGCAAGAGCGTTGCTGCCGGAGAACGTCACCGTGCCGACGCCAGATTTCACAAGAGAACCGGACCCTGCCATGCTGCCCGCGTAGGTGCCGCTCGTGGACTGGTCGAACGTGACGGCGGCGTTGTTGGTGATCGTCCCTTGGAGGCTCGAGGTGGTTCCCACGAGCCGGCCCGCCGAGACGGTTGTGCCACCGGTATAGCCGTTGCTACCCGACAGCGTGACCGTGCCGCTAAGCAACTTGGTGAGCGACCCGCTGCCACTGATCGCGTTGGCGGCGGTGAGCACATCAGACCGGTTGAAGACGAGTGCGGCGTTGTTGACGACAGTGCCGGAGCCAAGCGTGCCGACCGTGCCCCCGTCGCCGACTTGCAGCGTGCCCGACGAGATCGTCGTCGTACCGGCGTACGTGTTGGTGGCGGTGAGCGTGAGGACGCCGCTCCCGCGCTGGACCAGGCTCCCTGAGCCGATGATCGCGTCGGCGAAGGTGACCGCGTCGGAGCGGCTGAACGCGAGCGTGGCGTTGTTCGTCACCGTTCCCGGTCCGAGCACGCCCGTGGTGCCGCTCATGCCCACCTGCAGCGTGCCGGCCGAGATGGTCGTGGAGCCCGTATACGTGTTGGATGCGGTCAGGATCAGGGTGCCGGCACTGTTGAACGTGAGTCGACCGGTGCCCGTGATCGCGGTGCTCTGAGTGGCGAAGAGGTTGGAGATGCTGTAGGAAAGCGCCACGTTGTTGTATTCGCCGCTCGCCGTCAGGTTGTGAAGTCGATACGTCTGGCCGTTGACGGAGATCTGGCTGGAAGCGGGCACCACGGAAAAAAGATTCGTGCTGCTCAGATAGCGCCAGATCGCCGCACCGGTGCCGCCGGTGCCGCCGTTGCCGCCATAAGCGCCACCGCCGCCACCGCCGAAACCTGCTGTCCCGGAAGCTCCGTTACCGCTGGATGCCCCCGCGCCGCCGCCGCTCGATGTGGATCCCCCACCCTGACTGCCGCCACCGCCGCCGCCGCTGCCATACGTCGCGCTCGCACCGGTGATCGTAGAGACGAAGCCGGCCCCTCCGGCCCCGCCACGACCGGCGCCTGCGGCGTTGGCATTCGTCCCCGATGAGGCTGCGCCGCCGCCGCCGGCACCGGTGCCAAAGCTGCCGTACGCGCCGCCCGTGCCCCCGGCGAACCCTTGGCCGGCCGTGCCTGAGCCTCCGACTCTGTAGCTGCCGTCAGTGGTTCCGCCGCCGCCAGAGCCTCCCGATTTGGCAGTCGCCCCCCCGGCACCGGCGCCACCGCCAAAAGCTGTGAGGCCAAACACCACGACATCGCCGCCGTTTGTGGCCGTTGACCCGCCATTGACGCCGCCGGCGCCTGCATTGTTGAGCCGGTAGAACGGGTTCGCGAACGTCTGCGGAGCCCGGCCGAACGTCCCGGTCAGCACACCCCCGCCGCCGCCACCGCCGCCCGGAATGCCACCGCCGCCGCCGCCCCCGCCGCCGACGGCGAGGTACTCGATGCCGAGGGTGAGATCGACCGTCAGACCGGTGCCCGTGGCGATGGCTGCCGAGTGATTCCACGAGTAGGCCGTGCCGCCGTTGCCCGCATAGAGGGTGGTGGTCGTCTGGGCTTGGGCCATCGCGGCTGGAAGCAACGCCGAAAGCACGCCGACGACATGCCACGTCAGCGCGTACGGCTCCATGGCGCACCGTGGGCGCGATCCGAGACGCGCGGATGAAAATCGATTCACGGGCTCTACCTCCTGGTGGGCCTCGTGAACTCGCGCAGGACGAGCGCGGCCCGCGGTGACACCGCGGCGGGGCCATGCGATCCATGAGCGGCCGATGGAGCAGCAGGCTCCAAGGCACAGGACTCCGCACGTTCCTCGATCCGCGCTGCACCGCCCGCGCTCCGGCCATGGCCGGAATCAGGCTTCCTGCAACGAACTCACGAGGTCAGTAGCGGTCCTTTTCAGATTCGAGACGGTCG
>JBBAVQ010000331.1:0-3190 GCA_040397625.1 Pirellulales bacterium
CAGGCCGGACCGGCCAGAGAATGAGAGCGAGATTGACGACGACGACGCTGATGCGGATGAGGCCACCAGCGCCGTCGTGCTCGGGCTCGATGACGCAGTGAGCACGCCGCTGGTCGACACGCCCACGTCGGGCGTGGTGATCGTCGGCGACATCTGCTGGATCGAGTCGCTCCGCAACTACACGCGGGTCGCAACCAAGGGGTCCCCGCGGGTGGTGCTCTTTCGCCGCCGGCTGAGCGACTGGGACAAGATTCTGCCTGCCGATTCGTTCGCGCGAGTGGGGCGGTCGTACCTCGTTCAACTCGCCCTGGCGGAGCAGGTCGAGTGGGACTCACGGCACAAGACGCTGGTGACGTTCGGCGACGGCGTGGAGCCCCTCACGCTCGGACGCCTGCCCGCGATGCGACTCCGCGAGATCCTCGGCGGCACCGCGTAACCGCGGCCGGCGACCGCAGGTTGCCACCCTGCGGCTCCGTGTTGGCAGCGGGGATCACAGCCAGAGGTCGGCGGCGATCGCGGCCAGCAGCACCAGGCCGATCAACGCGTTGGCCGAGAAGAAGGCCTGGTTGACCCGCGAGAGATCGTCGGCCTTCACGATCGCATGCTCCCAGACGAGCAGGACCACGATCGCGGCCAAGGCTGCCCAGTAGATCCACCCGAGCTGCGGCACGACGAGGGGCAGCATCGCGAGCAGGAGCATCGTGGCCACATGGAGCCACTTCGCCAGCCGCAGTGCGCGCGGCACGCCGAGCCGTGCGGGAATGCTCTGCAGGCCGTGCGCCGCGTCGAAAGTGGCGTCTTGGCAGGCGTAGATGATGTCGAAGCCGGCGACCCAGAGCATCACCGCCAGGCCGAGGATCGCGGCAGGTAGGACATCGGCCGGGTCGTGGGCGAGCGTCTGGCCGCGGAGGGCGATCCACGCGGCTACCGGGGCGAAGCCGAGGGCCGCTCCGAGCCAGAGATGGGCGAGGGCCGTGAACCGCTTCGCATAGCTGTAGCCCAGCAGCCAGGCGAGCACCGGCACGGAGAGCACCAGCGGCAGCCAGTTGGGCAGGAAGAGGAGCGTGGAGGCGATGAAGGCCGCCGACGAGAGGACCACGAGCAGCAACACCTCACCCGCGGCCACGTCGCCCCGGGGAAGATGCCGCGAGGCCGTTCGCGGATTGGCGGCGTCGATCGTGCGATCGACGAGCCGGTTGAAGGCCATCGCCGCGGTGCGGGCCGTGACCATGCAGAGCAGGATGCCAAGCGTGCCCCGAATGGCGCCGGACGGTGAACTCCAATCGAGCGCCGGATCGCCTCCCCAGCGGATCGCGATCAGCGCCGCCATCACCGCAAACGGCAGGGCGAAGATCGTGTGGCTGAACCGCACGAGCTCGAGGTAGGTCTGCAGCCGCGAGGGCCGCACGGTGGCGGCGATACCATTGGAAGCAGCCGTCGCCATCAGGTGGCCTCGCCCCAGCGGCGGATGAGGGCGTTGGCCACGCCAAGTTGGTCGCAGATTCGCGCCACGACGAAGTCCACCAGATCGGCGACGCTCGCCGCGCCGTGATAGAAGCCGGGAGCGGCCGGCAGGACGACGGCACCCGCCTCGTGGATCGCCTGCATGTTCTTGAGCTGCGGCAGCGAGAGGGGCGTTTCCCTCGGCACAACCACCAGCTTTCGTCGCTCCTTGAGATGCACCTCGGCGGCCCGGTGGATCAGGTTTTCGCCCATCGAGTGGGCGATGGCGGAGAGCGTGCTGCCCGAGCACGGGCAGATCACCATCGCGGCGGTGAGGAAGGAGCCGCTGGCGATCGGCGTCATCAGGTTTTTGTGGTGGTGGTAGGTAAGCCTGCCCGCCGCGGGGGCCGCGCGGCCGAGCAGCGCGGCGATGTCGAACCGGTCGAGATCGATCGTGCGGCCGAGTTCCGTGGCGATCACGGCCTGGCCCGACGGACTGATCGAGAGGTGGACGTCGCGCCCCGCTTCGAGCAGCACCTCGAGGAGTCGCACGGCATAGGGAGCGCCCGAAGCGCCCGTGATCCCGACGACGAGTGGGGGCGTGGAAGCCATGCGTCAGGCGCCCCGCGTGGCGACGTAGAGCGTGGCGATGCCGAACGTGAGCGGCACGACGTCAACGCGGTCGAAGCCGGCCTGCTTCACGAGCGTGGCCAGGGCCGTGCCCGACGGAAACTGCTCCACGCTCTGGTTGAGGTAGGTGTAGGCGTCGGACGAGTTGCGGGCCACGGCGTTGCCGAGCCGCGGCAGCACGTTGCGGAAGTACCAGAGATAGAAGCCGCGGATGGCGGCGTTTCGCGGCAGCGAAAACTCGAGGATCGCGAGCTTTCCACCCGGGCGACAGACGCGGGCCATCTCGGAGAGGCCCTGGGTGGTGTCGGCGATGTTGCGGAGGCCGAAGGCGACCGTCACCACATCGAAGGCGGCGGCAGGGAAGGGGAGGGCCATCGCGTCGGCTTCAACCCATTCGACGGGCAGCGAGGCCCGCCGCGATTTCTCCACGCCCCGGTCGAGCATCGGCCGGCAGAAGTCGCTGCCCACCACGCGGACGCCCGGCCCGGCCTTGCGGGCGTAGGCGAGGGCGAGGTCGCCGGTGCCGGTGCAGACATCGAGGACGGCGCCGGCTGCAGGGGGCGGGGCGCGGTTGACGGTGACATGCCGCCACCAGACGTCGATTCCGCCCGAGAGCATCCTGTTGACGAGGTCGTACCGCGGTGCGATCTCGGCGAACATGCCGCGGACGCGGCCGCCGCTCTTATCCACGCCGCTCGGCTCCGCGTGGACGGCGGGCAGGTGGCAGCCGGCGGTGGCGGCGGGACGGGGGATCGATTCGGGGAGCACGACGGCCTTCTCGCGGGATGACCAATGAGTGGCTGGTGAGTCGCTGGCGGAGCCGCGACACCGTCAATACTATGCCGCAGGGGGCTACGGCGGGAGGGATCGCCTCGGGTCAGGCTCTGTCGTGGGATTTTCGGTGGCTTGTACGTTTCACACGTGATCCCCACGCTCGAGTGCACGGCACGTGAAAGCCGACCGGCCGTGAGGCCGCAGGCGAATCACGCTGGACGCCGCATCGTGTGGTGGTTCGCCCCACGCCTCACGGCGTTGGGCTTGGACGGCGGCCGTGCGAGGCCAATGCGAACCGGGAAGACACACAGGTTGAAAACCTGTGCTACGGGGAGCCCCGAGC
>JBBAVQ010000332.1:0-3189 GCA_040397625.1 Pirellulales bacterium
GCGGCCCGCACCCGCGGCGACGGGTCGTTGACGAGCGGACCGGCAAGGCGGCAAAACTCGGCCTCGGAGCCGGCGACGGCCG
Organism: Pirellulales bacterium; assembly: GCA_040397625.1. Taxonomy (GTDB): domain Bacteria; phylum Planctomycetota; class Planctomycetia; order Pirellulales; family UBA1268; genus QWPN01. Next base: position 83 of record JBBAVQ010000332.1, read on the forward strand.
CGATCCGGATCGCCTCGTGCCGCAGGTCGGCCGAGGAATCGGCGACCAGCTTCTCGAGCAGAGACACGGAGACGGCGCCGAGCCCTTCGAGGGCCCAGAGAGCTCCCGCGCGGCCGCCGGCCGGGGCCGCCGGATCAGCCGCCATGCGCTCGAGTTCCGGAATCAGCGTTCGCGCGTCACGGTCAACGATTTCCTGCCAGGCGAGGTCGGCGAGACGGGCGTTTGCCGCGCCGAGGTGCTGGGGCAGGTTCTCCGTAGCCACCGCTGCGATCGCCACCGGCTCGCGGACCGGCTGCGAGGCGTGCCTGATTCGCCAGATTCGGCCGCGGATGCGATCGCGGTCAGGATGGGTCCGCGGCACCTCGTTGTGGGAGATGACCTTGTTGTACCAGTCCACGACATACAGGCAGCCGTCGGGGCCGAACTGGAGAGCGACCGGGCGGAACGACGGATCGCCGCTTGTGAGCAGGTCGGCGGCCTTGCGATACGTCCAGCGATCACCGGCCCGCGTGGCGACGATCGACTGGATCGAGTTGGTGATCGGATTGGCGACGTAGAAGATCCGCTCGTCGGGAGTCGCCCCCGGACCGGCACCCCACGGCGCCGGCCAGCCGTCGAGGTCGTCGGCGAGCGCGAGGCCGCTGAGGCCCGTGCCCCCCATCTGCGGCGGGGCCAGGGGCTGCGGCATCAGCGGCTGGTAGGGGCGGAGTCGGTCGGGAGATCCCGTGGAGACGAACACGCCCGGCTCGTACGGGAAGATCGGATACCCGATGTCGTTGGCCTCCTGGAGCCAGGTCTCGCCGGTCCGCGAGATCGTCAGCCCCCAGATGTTGTTGGGCCCGGCGGTAAGCGGCTCGAAGGCCGCGCCGTCGGGCCGGAAGCGGCCGAGCTTGCAGGCGTCGAAGCGGATTTCGGTGGAGCCGTCGGCAAACGCCGCCCCGGCGGGCCGCTTCACCTGCGACGTGTTGAAGAGCCCCTGGGCGAGCAGGATCCAGTTCCCCGGCACGCGGGTGAACTGGTGCGGAAAGAGGTGGGAATCCTGGATGCCAAACCCCTCGAGGATGGTCTCGTGGCCGTCGGCGCGGCCGTCGCCATCGCGATCGCGATAGAACCTGATTTCGGGTCCGTACTGCACGAATGCCCCGTCGCGCGACGGCAGCACGCCCAGTGGCATCGCGAGCCCGTCGGCGAACACGCGCGGCGTTGAGGGCCGTGCAGCCCACGGGTCGTCGACCACGAGCACCTTGTCGCGGCCGCCTGCGGCAAACAGCCGCCGTGCGGCTTCGGCGTTCTCGTTGGCGTCGACCGGGTATTCCAGCGCCGTCGTCGTCCAGAGCCGGCCGCCGCTGTCGAAGGCCAGGGCCACGAACTTGCCGTAGGGATTGCTCGGGTCTTCGCTCTCCGCGAGCACGAGTTCGGCGGTGAAGCCGTCGGCGAGGGCGAAGTGCCGAGCTTCATCCTCGGCCGAGAGCGGTCCGGCGGGGGGCGGGCCCTGGGGTGTCGCGGCCCCTGCCGGCGTCGGCGGCAGCGGCTCGAGCACGATGTCCTTCACCTCCACCAGCGCGTTGCCGCCGCCGTGCACCTGGAAGCCGATGTGGCCGTCGAGCGGGATGCTGGGATCCGGTTCGCGGTAGTCGAGCGCGGGCACGCCGTTGATCCAGGAACGGATGCGGGGTCCCTCGGCCCGGATCCGGTAGGCGTTCCAGTCGTCCGGCTTGATGGCCGCGTCGACGGCCGCCGCATCGAGCGGCTCGCCGATCACCCGGTTGCGGCGCGACTCGTCGTACAGTTTGCCCCACCAGCCGGGGCCTGCATCGACCTGGTAGCCCGACATCTCAGCCGAGTTCGGCACCCGCTCGCTGCGGATCTGGATGCCCGAGTTGATGAAGCCCCCCGCGCCCCGCACTCGGATGGTGAACGAGAGTTCGAAGTTGCCGAACCGCTCCTTCGTGGAAAGGAAGGTGTTGTGCGGCACGTGCTCTTCGAGCGACCCGCCCACGAGCATGCCGTCGGCGGCCTTCCACCAACGGGCATCGGCCTCCACCGTCTCCCAGCCGGCGAGCGACGCGCCGTCGAACAGCGGCCGTGGTGCGTCAGCCTTGCCCACGGCGGCGACCGCAGCCACTGCGACGACGAACCAGGTTGTCACGATGCGCATGGCTGGCCTCTCCGGTCAGGCCTGTGGCATGTTGAAATCGAACACGATCACCCGCGCCAGGCACGGCACCACGATCGCCTTCACCCGCTCGTGCTCGGGATGCGGCAGGTATTCGTCGCGGGCCTGCGGGCTCGAAAACGTCATAATGAAGCCGTGCGTGAAGCCGTCGTTGAGGCCCTCGTCGCTTTCGTAGGGGCCGTGGGCGAAGTCGAGCAGCCCTGGGATCTTGCCCACCATGCCCGCCATCTCGCGGAAACAGGTGGCAATCTCGCCCGGGCTCACCTCGGACTTGAACTGAAATACTCCGTAGTGCTTGACCTGGGGCATGGGCAACTCCTGAGGAATCGACGGCAAGCGTCAGCTGGCAGCCGAATGGTGGCGGATGTTCTCGAGCAACGCCTCGACGCAGGCCCGGGCGAACGTGGGATCGTTAATGTCGCAGTCGAGGGACCTGCACGGGATGTCGGGCCGCAGGCTGGTCTCGAGGGCCGAGAACAGGGCGGCGTCGGCCGCGGCGTCGTGGAACGGCCCGCCTGCCGCACTGATCACGCTGATGCCCCGCCGCGGGATCAGCACGGTCACCGGACCGCGCGACGCGTTGAGCTTCGATGCGACGAGTCGGCCAAGGGCGGCAGACTCAGCGGCGGTCGTCCGCATGAGCGTGACCTGCGGATTGTGGACGTAGAAGTGGCGGTCGGCGAACTGCTTCGGCACTGAGGCCTGCTCGCCGAAGTTGACCATGTCGAGGCAGCCGGGGGCGACGATCGCGGGCACGCCGTGCTTCGCGGCCGCGTCGAGCCGCTCGGGGCCCGCCGAGAGCACGCCGCCAACGAGTTCGTCGGCGAGTTCCGTCGTGGTCACGTCGAGGACGCCGGCCACGAGGCCGCTGGCGACGAGCGCCTCCATGGCCCGGCCCCCGGTGCCGGTGGCGTGGAACACGAGCACCTCG
>JBBAVQ010000333.1:0-3174 GCA_040397625.1 Pirellulales bacterium
TGCATGTCCGCTGCGCTCCGCCATCCTGGCTGCGCTTGCTCCCATAGCCCGGCTCAGGGGCACGGGCAGCCTCGAGTTGACCCCGTAGCACAGGTTTTCAACCTGTGTGGTTCGGAGCCGTATCAATCCGCATACCGTGAACGCATGTCAGCCGGCGTTGTATTACGGCTGGCGGGTGAACACGAGCGGCTTGGCATCCTTTGGGGCCGACGGGAGCGCGAACTCGAAGGAGTCGGCCGTCTTCGGCGTGACCTTGGCCACCATGGTGCCCGCGGATTCGCTCACCAGCGCGATCGCGTCGGCTGAGGTCTCGATCGTGCCCTTGAGTTCCACCGCAGGCTTCCCTGCCGGCTGCGCCTTCCAGGTAAACGCTGATTCGGTCGTCACGGTCAAGACGACGGTATCGCTGTCGCTCGTCGCCTTCCAGGTGCCGACCAGATCGGTTTCGGGAAGGGCGTTTTCGGCCGGCGCCCCGACATCGGTCTTCGCCGCAGCGGCGCCGGTATCTGCCGCCGGTGCCGACGTTTCTTCTGCAGCAGGAGTGACCGCGTCGAGCAACCGCTTGGCGACGACGTCGCCCGGCTGCTTGGCGACCACCACCCGAAGGGCCGCCGCGGCCATGTCGGTGTGGCCGCCGACGAGGTAGTGGTAGCCCAGCACAAAGTGGGCCGCAGCATCGTCGGGATGCGTGCGGCAGAACTCCTCGAGGGTGCGGAGGTGGCCGGTGTAGGCGTCCACCGAGCCGTACACGTTGCTCATCGTCGTCCAGTCCATGCCGGGGGCCGTCGCGAGCACGGCGTTGAGCGCCGCAGCCGCCTCGGTGTAGCGACCGAGGGCAAAGAGCGACAGCGCCCGCACTTCGTGGATCACCGAGTCTTTCGGGGAGATTTTGAGGGCTTGGTCGAAGCCGGCGAGGGCTCCGGCGTAGTCGCCGGCCTTGAACTTACCGAGTGCCGCATCCACCGCCGCATCAGCCGGCGACGCCGCTTGAGCCGCCGGCTGGGCTGTTGGCTGCTGGTCGGCGGCCGCATCGGTGGCCGAGGCCGCAGCGTCGGCCGGGATGTAGTTGTTGATGATCACCGGTTGCGAATAGTCGTAGGGCGACGAAGCCACGACGGCCGCCGGCATCGCGGAGTAATACGGATTGACGTAGCCAGCGGATCCATAGCCGAGGGAACTGTAGCCAAGCCCCCAGCTGCCGATGCTCGAGAGCAGGCCCCAGGTGGCCGCGCCGGTTACGAACGGAGCCCACCAGCCACCGCCGTTGTAACCCCAGTTGTTGCCCCACCCGCCGTTGTACCAGTTGCCGTAGTGTGGGTTGACCCAGCCGTTGTTGTGCCAGCCGTTGTTCCAACCGTAGCCGCCGCCATACCCGCCGCCGTATCCGGGATAGCCCCAGCCACCTCCGCCGTTCCAACCCCAGCCCCCGTACCCGCCGCCCACATGCACGTTGTTGAAGTTGTTGTTGTTGAAGTTGCCGCTGTTCCAGTTGCCGTTGTTCCAAATGTTGTTGCCGTTGCCGATGCCCGGGCGGTTGCCGCCGATGCCGGGGCGATTGGGCCGGTGACCATCGTTCCAGTGGTTGCCATTCCAGTGGCCAAGATCACCGGGCAGCGTCGTGGGCCTGTTGCCGCCGATACCAGGACGATTCCCGCCCATGCCCGGACGATTGCCGCCGATGCCGGGCCGGTTCCCGCCGGGACGGTTGCCAAGATCGCCAGGAAGTGGCGTGGGGCGGTTGCCTCCGAAGCCAGGCCTGTCACCACCCAGTCCCGGACGGTTTCCACCTCCCTGGCCAGGACGATTGCCGCCCAGATCACCGGGGAGCGTCGTGGGGCGGTTACCGCCTCCGATGCCGGGTCGGTTCCCACCGACCGTGCCGGGGAGCGTCGTCGGACGATTCACGTCGCCCAGGCCAGGTCGTCCCGGCCTGTTGCCACCGGCCAATCCGCCTCCGGCGCCAGGGAAGCCCGGGCTCGGGAACGAAGGCTTTGTGGTGGGAACTCCAGGCCGGTTGCCGATCTGTCCTGGCAGCGTGCTGACACCCGGTCGTCCGCCACCGCCACCGCCCTGGCCTGGCAGTGGTGCCGGCTTTGTGGCGAAACCGCCACCGGGCCTACTGGCCGAGCCCGGCCCTGCTCCGAAGCCTGGGCCGGATCCCGAACCTTGCCCCGCGCCAAAACCTGGGCGGCCCGGCATCGGAGCCGGCGAAGGTCTCGTCGATCCGATTCCAGCGCCCGGCCCGGGGAGACCGGCTCCGCCAGGACGCCCTGCCAGGCCAGGAGTGGGCGCAGGACCGGATGGGCGGATTGACCCGAGCCCAGGTCGCGACCCGACGTTCGGCGACGGAAACGCGGGCTGAGGCCGTGCCATGGCGTTGGGCAACGAGGGCCGCGCGGGATTCGGCCGTTGCATCGAGCCCACGCTCGGCCGCTGAAAGTTTGGCACCTGGGGCCGGGTCATGCCTCCCATGCCGCCACCGGGCATTCCGGCAGGACGTTGCTGCATGTTCGGCGTGGCGGGCCGCGCCGTGGGCATGCTGGGCCGCGCCATCGGCATCTGCGGACGAGGAGTTGCCATCTGCGGACGGGGAGCCGCCATCTGCGGGCGAGCTGCCGGCATCGCCGGCCGCGCCGAGGGCATGGACGGCCGGGCTGCGCCACCGCCGACCCTGCCCATCGAGGGTCTACCACCGCCAGGACCGCCACCCCCGCCGGGTCGCGCGTCGGCGGCGCCAGTGAAGAGCAGGACGATGATCGAGATCGACACACATGCAGCCGGGAGCCGCATCACTGAAATCTCCTCGAAGAGGGGGCGAACAGGGGCCAAGGGTCTACGAGCGTCACCGCTCGTCGGTTCGAATCAGTTGCCGGGCTGCGGTGGCTTGCGGGCGATCACGAGCTTGAAGTCGGGCTCCTCGGCGCCACCCACGATCCGGTCGGTGCTCTCGACGACGAAGTGGTCGGCATCGGAGGGGCGGATCGTGACGGTCGCCGAGCCGATCGTGCCATCGGGCAACGTCGCCTCCGACTTCACGACCCAGCCGTCGTCCGTGCCCAGCCACTCGCCTTCGCTGAAGCCGCCATCGGAGTCAAACGTCCACGAGCGGAGCGTCCCCTCGACGGGATCCCAGCCGATCCGCTGCACGCTCTTCGACGCCGGCTGGCCGCCGAC
>JBBAVQ010000334.1:0-3155 GCA_040397625.1 Pirellulales bacterium
AGCGGAAGAGTACGACGTTGCGGTTGATCAGCGCCAGCCAGCTCTCGTCGGGCTTCCGCCGCAGGCCGGCGGTGATGCAGATCACGTCGGCGTCGGCGAGGCACTCGTAGCCGCCCGCCCGAATCACCTGGTCGGCGATCGCGGGCGCGCCGTGCATCATGTCGAGCGCCTGGCCGTCGGCCAGATCGGGATTGGCATCCACGATCACGATCTCGTGGACGATCCCGCCGAGCTGGAGCGCGAAGCCCGCCGCGGAGCCCACGATCCCACCGCCGCCAATGATCCCGACTTTCACGTTCTCGTCTCCACAGTGCTGAGCCGCCGGGCAACCCCGGGCCAAGGAGGGAAATCAGGCCGCCGCGATGCCGAGCTGCTTGCAGACCTGCTCGGTGACGACCTTCACCAGGGCCTCGGTGTCGAGGCCGGCAGGCATCACTGGCCGCGTGGCGTTCTCCGGATCCGCACCCATCGGGGGCGGGGCGTCGAAGGCCTTGCGGGTCACGCCCGTCGTGCCCCAGCTGGCGCGGAACACGTCGTTCGCGCAGATGTCGCAGTTTTCCATCGTCTTGTCGAGCCGCGGGTCGGTGTAGCCCCACTTGGCCTTGAGGTCGAGGAGCTCTTTCGTCTCGGTCTTCGTCAGGTAGGTCACCCGGCCGAGGTCCTTCGACAGCATCAGGATCCGGCAGTAGGCATCGAGGATCTCGGTCCACCAGTAGGCCTTCTCGACCGTCTCGCCGAAGCTCACCGTGCCGTGGTTCGCCAGGATCACCACGTTGGACTGCTTCACGAACGGCTTCACCGTGTCGGCAAACTTCTGGCCGCCGGGGGTCTCGTACCGCGTGATCGGCACGTCGCCGAGAAACACCTCGACCTCGGGAAGCACGCACTGCGGGATCGGCTCGCGGGCCACGGCAAACGCGGTGGCGTGCGGCGGATGGCAGTGGACGACGGAGTTGATGTCGGGGCGATCCTTCAGGATCGTCAGGTGGAGGAGGATTTCGCTCGACCGCTTCCGCGTGCCGGCGATCTGGTTGCCGTCCATGTCGACGATGCAGAGATCGGAGGGCTTCATGAAGCCCTTCGAGATCATGGTCGGGGTGCAGAGCACGGCGTCGGGGCCGAGGCGAAACGAGATATTGCCGTCGTTACCGGCCGCGAAGCCCTTGTTGTAAATCCGGCGGCCGATGTCGCAGATCTCTTCCTTGAGCTGATTGAGCGACTTGTCGGTGGTCTTGGGGGTGATGGTGGCCATGGTGGGTTGCTCCTGCGGTGTTCGTGTCCTAACGATTCTTGCCCATGCTGCGGGTTGCGGCCGGGCTGCGGGCTGCGAAAAGGGTGCCGGCCGCGGAGGCCGTGCCGGTCGTAACGGGCGTGTCGATCATCTGGTGGTCCCCGGGTGGACGGCGATGTCCAGATGGTCGATCAGGGCGGCGATGTAGGCGTCCACGGGCTTGTCGAGCGGTCGGAACGGCTGGGCGGCCTCGCCCCCCTCGCTGAAGGCGACGAGTTGCCCGTCGCCGGCACCGAGGTCATCCCAGGCCACGAGTGGCTCGGCTGGGCCGTCTCCAGCCGTGAGGTCTGCGGTTGCCAGTGGGACAACGAGCCGGAGCACGCCCCCGCGCATCGTCGCGTGGGGTTGCACGAGCGTCACGGTGCCGATGGTTTTGCCGAGTCGCATACGTCGGGCTCCTTCAGCCCAATCCGGCTTCGGGACGGCATGAGTTGCCTCGCCGAGGCGAGGATACGCCTACGCTCGTCATCCTCACGCCGATCCCTTCGCCTGTTGGTTGGTTGTTCATGGTGAATGGGCAGAGTTCGTCAGTGTGTGTGGGTCTTGCAGCCGCAGCCGGAGGGTGTGGCGGCGAGTTCCGCCGGCAGCGGCCCGGAGGCGGCGCGGTGAAAGTCCGCACAGATTCGCTCCAGGCTGCCACCGGTGAACTGGCCGGGATCGACGACGAGCAGGTTGGCGGCGGTGTCGGCGGCGGCGGCCGCCAGCGAGGCTGCGTCGCGGGCTGTGACGGCCCGAAGGCTCGCGGAGCGGTTGGCCAGCACCACCGCCACGGCCGGGCGGCCGGTGAGCAGCACGCCGCGAGCGGCGTCTTTCGATGCGTGGGCGGCAATGGCAGCGACCACATCCGCCAGGCCGGAGGCGGGGAGCTGCTGAGCGCCTGGCACGGTGCGGGCGATGGCGGCGGTGCGTGCCGAGGCGTCACCCCGGCAGGCGGCCTGCGCGATGACGAAGGGGCGTGCGGCAGCGGCCGCCGCGCCGCCCGGTTGGCCGCGGACGAGCGAGATTCCGGCGTCCTTTGCATGCTCACGGGCCGAGGGAGTGATCACGGCCTTGGCATCGACGACCACCTCGCGGACCGCCGCCGGCAGCTTCTCAAGATGCGCGAGCGTGATCACGCGGTCGGGTATCGACATCGCTGGTTCGCTCGCTGCGGCCGCAGGCTGCGGCGAAGGAGCGGCGAGATTCGTGGTAGCGGTCGTGGTCTGCGCGGCCTGGATCCGCCGCACGACCTCCGCGACGAGGGCCTGGACCGCAGCGGCGTCAAGCGTCATCGGGGTGCTCATGGGGTGTCCACCAGGCCGATCGTGCTCCAGCGGGCAGGGGTCGCCTCGCTCTTCAAGATGTCCCGCAGCAGTCGGCCGTCGCTCGTGATCACCACCACGTCACCGATCGACGCCGCCACCGTGTCAACGGCGATCTGGGGGTCGCCGTCTGGCGACCGGCGGTCGGCCATCAGGGGCTGCACGACGAGCAGCCGCGCACCGGCGAGCGACGGGTGCTTCACCGTCGCGGTCGTCGTGCCGATGATCCGGGCCAGTTGCATGGGCGTGTCGGTCGGTCTGGAGGGTTCGGTCAGGGGTGGGAAATCACGAGCGAACGGCCGAGGCGCTGCCGAGGATCCGGAGATCGTCGACAAGCGTGCAGCGTCGCTGCCGGGTGAACGTGAGCGGGGTGGTGACGCCCTCGCCGGTTGGCGTGGCGATCGAGAACGAGAGGTAGCCTTCGCCGCCGAGGCCGAGGCCGGCGACGCTCGGGCCGTTCTTCACGAAGAGCGTGGTGTCGAGGAGGCGGCCCATCCGCGTCATCGCCCGGACGTCGTTGGAGTGGATGATCGCCGTGTGGCGGAAGCCATGCTCGCTCTCGT
>JBBAVQ010000335.1:0-3141 GCA_040397625.1 Pirellulales bacterium
CACAGGTTAAAAACCTGTGCTACGAGCGCTGCGGCGCACGACGGCCGGGGCCGGTCAGCTTTCACGTGCCGGCCAGGATCGGCTACCCTGTGAACCGGTGAACAGCATGGAATCCTTCCGCCAGCCCAGCATTCAGGCTCCCGCCGCCGACGACGCCCCGCCGGAGGACCGCGCGCTGCGGCCCCAGCGGATGGACGAGATGATCGGCCAGCGGGCGGTGCACGAGCGGCTGATGATCGCGATCGACGCGGCGCGGAAGCGGGGCGAAACGCTCGGCCACATCCTGCTCGACGGCCCCCCGGGCCTCGGCAAGACGACGTTCGCCACCTGCATCCCGCGGGAACTCGGCACCACGCTCCAGATCGCCAGCGGTGCCGCCCTGGCAGCGCCGAAGGATCTGCTGCCGTACCTCACCAATGCCGCCGAGGGCTCGGTGCTGTTCATCGACGAGATCCATCGGCTACCGATCGCGGTGGAGGAGTTTCTCTATCCGGCGATGGAGGATTTCCGGATCGACATCACGCTCGGCGACGGCGTGGCGGCCCGCACGATCAACATGCCGCTACGGCCCTTTACGCTCGTGGGGGCCACCACGCGGGCTGGCCTGATCTCGGCCCCGCTCCGCGATCGGTTCGTGATCCGCGAGCACCTCGACTACTACTCCGTCCCTGAACTCGCCGCGATCGTCCACCGCTCGGCCGGCAAGCTCACGATGCCGATGGACGACGAGACAGCCGACGAGATCGCCCACCGCAGCCGCGGCACTCCCCGCCTGGCCAACAATCGGCTGCGATGGATTCGCGACTTCTCGACGAGCCGGGCCGACAACCAGATGAGCGTGGGGATCGCCCGCACGGCCCTGGAGATGCAGGGGATCGACGAACTCGGGCTCGATGGCTTCGACCGCAAGTATCTGGAGACGATCCAGCGGGTGTTCGCCGGCGGTCCGGTGGGCATCGAGGCGATCGCCCACACCATGAGCACCGCATCCGACACGCTCGAGGATGACGTTGAGCCCTACCTGCTGCGGTGCGAACTGATCGTCCGCACGCCCCGGGGGCGGCGGCTCACATCCAAGGGAGATGAGCACCTCGGCGCCCCGCCCAAGGCCGGCCAGGGCAAGCTCTTTTGATGGGTTTTTCCCAGGCGGATTGACCGTTCCCCGGCCTCGCGGCTACTCTTTGGGGCTCCCCAGACATGTTCAGGCGATTCCAGTTTAGGTGATTCCATGGCCGTCCCGAAGCGACGTCAGTCGAACCAAAAGACCCGCTCCCGCCGGGCCCACGATTTCCTCACGCCCCGGCAGCTGACGTTCTGCTCGACCTGCGGCAAGGCCGTGCCGACGCATCGCGTGTGCGGCACCTGCGGCTCCTACATGGGCAAGACGGTCATCAAGACCGGCGACGAAGCCTGACCCACTCCCTACCCCGCTCGGTGACCCCCGTGGGCGACGCGACCGAAGCCGGCGAGGCTGCCACGCCCGCGATCGTGTTTCCGGGTCAAGGTGCCCAATCCGTCGGCATGGCCGGCGACTGGGTCGAAGCCTGCCCGAGGGCGGCCGACCTCTTCGCCCGCGCCTCGGCGATCCTTGGCTACGACCTGCTCGCCGTCTGCCGCAGCGGCCCCGCCGACCGCCTCAACACCACGGCCGTCAGCCAACCGGCCATCCTCGTGACCAGCCTCGCGGCCCTCGAGGTGCTTCGCAGCCGCGAAGGCCACCCGCTCGACGCCGCCCGGATCACCGCCGGCCTCTCGCTCGGGGAATACACCGCGCTGGTCTTTGCTGGAGCGGTCGGCTTCGACGACGCGGTGCGGCTCGTGGATGTCCGCGGTCGGGCGATGCAGGAATGTGCCGAGCAGCGGCCCGGTGCGATGCTCGCCGTGCTCGGCGTCGACCGCGACAAACTCCTGGCCCTGTGCGACGAGTGCCGCGAAGGCGACGTGCTCGAGGTGGCCAACGTGCTCTGCCCCGGCAACATCGTCGCCTCCGGCTCGAAGGATGCCTGCGGACGGCTCGAGGCTGCTGCCATGGCCGCCGGGGCCATGAAGTGCGTGCCGCTCGAAGTGGCCGGCGCCTTTCACACCGCGCTCATGCAGCCCGCGGTCGAGCGGCTCACGGCCGCCCTTGCGGCGGCGGAGTTCCGGGCCCCTCGGATTCCCGTCGTCAGCAACGTCGATGCCAAGCCGCACACCGATCCGGCCGAAATCAAGGCCCTGCTGGCGCGGCAGGTGGTCGGTGTTGTCGAATGGAACGCCTCCATGGCATACATCCTTTCGACCGGGGTGCGGTCGATCTGGGAAGTCGGTCCCGGACGCGTGCTCCGCGGACTGATGAAGCGGATCGACCGGAGCGTCGCCTGCTCGGGCGTCTTCGACTGACGATTCCCGGTTGTGATTCACTGGCTGACACAGGAGACAGGTCATGGCTGACGAGTCTGCGCCGACGGGCCCCAAACGCTTGAACGTGGACCTGAGCGGGCAAGTGGCCCTCGTCACCGGCGCCTCGCAGGGCCTCGGCCGCGCGATCGCCGAGACGCTGGCCGCCGCCGGTGCGACCGTCGCCCTCGCCGCCCGCTCGGCCGACAAACTCGCCCAGGTAGCCGCTGGCATTCGCGCCGCGGGCGGCAAGGCCGAAGAGGTTCCCTGCGATGTGTCCAAGGCCGAAGAAGCCCAGCGAGTGGTCGAGGCCGTTGTGGAGAAGTGCGGCCGGCTCGACATCCTCGTCAACAACGCGGGCGTGACCCGCGACACGCTGCTGCCGCGGATGAGCGACGAGGAGTGGGACACCGTCCTCGACACGAATCTCCGCGGGCCGTTCCTGTTCATGCGGGCGGCCAGCCGGCCGATGATGCAGCAGCGGTATGGCCGGATCGTGAATGTGGCGAGCGTGTCGGGCCTGATCGGCAACCCCGGGCAGGCCAACTACTCGGCCTCGAAGGCGGGGCTCGTGGGCCTCACCAAGACGGTCGCCAAGGAACTCGCCGGCCGGAAGATCACCGTCAATGCGGTAGCTCCGGGCTTCATCGCCAGCGACATGACCGCGGCCCTCGGGCCGGTGCTGCTCGACGAGGTGAAGAAGCGGGTGCCGGCCAAGCGGCTCGGCGAGGCCTGGGAGATCGCCGAGGCGGTGCTGTTCCTGGC
>JBBAVQ010000336.1:0-3135 GCA_040397625.1 Pirellulales bacterium
CCGAGAAGATGCCGGTGATCCCCACCTTGCCGATCGTCGTGCCCTTCTTCTCGAGCGCGATCGCCAGCGCCTCGAGGAGCTTCGGTGTGGTGAACATGCAGCGGATGTCGTGGCCCGCCTCGAGAACCGTGATCGCCTGATCGATGCAGTGCTGTTTGTAGGCCTCGAGGTGCTCCATCCAGCCCTTTTGGATCAGCTTGATCACCCAGCGGGGGTCGAGGTCAACGCAGAAGCAGATGCCGCCGCGGTGCTGGGCGAGATGCTCGATCGAGAGCCGCAGCCGCCGCGGGCCGGAGGGGCCGAGCATCAGCCAGTTGGCGCCCCGCGGGAAATACTTCTCGGGAAGCGTGTCGCTGAACATCTCGTAGTCGGTGCGGAAGTCACGCGAGTTGACCCGCGACTTCGGCACGCCCGTCGTGCCTCCCGTCTCGAACACGTAGATCGGCTGATCGGCGAGCCCCTTCGGCACCCAGCGGCGGACCGGGCCGCCCCGGAGCCATTCATCCTCGAAGGGCGGAAACTTCTTGAGGTCGTCGAAGCTCTTCACGTCGGTGAGTGGATTGAACGGCAGGCTCTTCGCATAGTCGAGCCAGAACGGGCAGCCGGTCGATTCGTGGAAGTGCCACGCCATCATCTCGACGGTCTGGGCGTCGAGATTCGCCCGGGCCTGCTTCACCGCCTCGTCGCTGGCGACCTCGAACACCGGGGGCTTTTCCTGCGCGGCTGCGGCACCTGACATGGGCGGATTCCTCGGGAAGGGCGGGAGCCGCGCCGAAGGCCGCGGCCGGTCTCGGATGGTCAGCCGTCGGCAGGCGTTTCGGGCTGCGGCAGCGGTGTACCGAGCTGTGCGAAGAGTTGGAGCACGCCATTGAAGTGGGCGAGCCTGGGGCCGTAACGATCGATGAACTCCCCGAGCGCGTACTCGCTGTCGGAGAAGTCTTCGGCGTTGTCGGCGGCCTCCTGGGCGAGGCTCGACAGAAACTCGGTGTGTACCTTCGAGAGCGACTCCGCGGCCTGGCGGCAGGCCTTGGCGAGCTGCGGGTTGGCCTCTTTCCAGGCCTTCAGTTCCGCCATCCGCTGCCGCTGCTGCTGCGACACCTGATTGATGAGCTCGACCGTCAGTTCGTTCGACTTGTGCTGTGCCAGCACGAGGTCACGAAGCAGCCGATTCGTTTCGACGAGGTCGCCGGTGACGGGTTGCTGGCTCCCCGCCGCGACCGTGCCGGCCGAGATGTCGAACTGGCTGAAGATCGGCGGAACGTCGCTCATGGGTCTCCCGTCCTGGGGCATGCGGGGTGCGGGCCACCCCTTCAGCCTCCTATCGTAGGCATGAACAGGCCGGTTTTCCACGGTTCGACCGCCGTCCCCGGCACCATCGGCAGGGTTTGCCCAGCTTGGCAGCCGCGTCTGGGCCCGTGAATCAGCGGGCCGCCGGCCCTGCGATGCGTGGTCGTTCAAGTGGGCGGCGGCGACGCCCGATGCATGGGAAGCCGCGGGCGGCGCCAGGGAAGGCGGCTGCGTCGGGGTAAGGAAGCGAGACGGGCATGCAGCAGCAGGCGGAGCCAGGCGGCGACGGCGCGGTGTTCGGTTTCCTCACGGCGGTCGATTCGCCGCTGCACGGCCTGTTCGGCGGCTATCTCGTGGTGGACGCCCTCGGCCGCCCGCTGGAGTTTCACTGCACCGCCCCGGTGAAGGTGAGCCGTGCCCAGCAGATCCTCTACGGCTCCACGCTCCACGGCCACCTTCACGGCCAGCAGATCGGCGGCACGCTCCTCGCGGAGAGCAAGGCCTCGCCCGCCATCGTGCTCACCGACCACGACGCGCTGCTCCACGTCCGGTCGCACACGAAACTGCCGGTGGCGCTCGTGCGGCCGCTCGACGGTGGCTCGGCTGCGGCGGGATTCACGGTGGGCGAATCGCATGTCACCACGCATGCCGATGATGTGCCCGACGAAGCGGCGATCCGCGAGCAGCTCGCGGCGCTGGCCGCGGCCGTCGATCTGCGCGAGCCCTTCGAACGAATCCGTGCTGCGATCGACGAGGCGCAGCGGCACTCAACGCCACCGCCATGACCGACAAACCCGCGAACACGGTGCGATCGATCAGCGGCATCCAACTGGTGATCGGGCCGTGCAGCGTGCTGCCGTCGTGCGACGTGCGGATCCCGCGGCCGCCGGCCCTCCGGTTGCCGATCGCCGGAGCGCCGCCGGCGGTCGTTCGCGTCGATCTCGGCTTCGCACGGCCGAAGGTGACGAGCTACCAGTTTGCACCGCCTGCACAGGCCGCGGCACCGGCAGCTTCGCCGCGCGTCGTGCGATTGGCCGAACCCTCGGAGCCGGCGGCGGTCGATGCCGCCTCGCTGACTGCTCCCGCGCGGCGGACCCGGATCGCCCCGCCACGCGACGTCGTCAAGCTCTCGGAGAAGTTCTTCTACCTGCTGCAGCCCGACCTCGAGACGATGCTGCACGCGGGGAAGCTCGAGTTTCCGCGGCAGCCGTTTCCGTTTCAGTTCGACGGCATGGCCTTTCTGGTGCCGCGGCATTCTGCCGTGCTGGCCGACGAGATGGGTCTCGGGAAGTCGATGCAGGCGATCTCGTCGATCCGGCTGCTCGTGCGGAGCGGCGAGGCGCGGCGGGTGCTCGTGGTCTGCCCGAAGGGGCTCGTCTCCAACTGGGCTCGCGAGCTCGCCGACTGGGCGCCGGAACTGGTCGTGGCCGTGATCGAGGGCGACCAGCCGCGGCGGCGGTGGCAGTGGAGCCTGCCCGATGTGCCGGTGAAGCTCGCCAACTATGAAGTGCTCGTCCGCGACCGCGACCTGGTGGCCGAACTTGGCCTGTCGTTCGACCTCGTGGTGCTTGACGAGGCCCAGCGGATCAAGAACCGCGCCAGCCAGACCAACCAATCCGTTCGCTCGCTCGACCGCCGCCGCTCGTGGGCCCTGACGGGCACGCCGATCGAGAACAGCGCCGACGACCTCGTCGGCCTGTTCGAGTTCGTGGCTCCCGGGCAGATCAGCGAGCGGATGACGCCGAAGGCGATGGGGGCGGCGGTCTCCGACCACATCCTCCGGCGGACGAAAGACAAGGTGCTCAAGGACATGCCGCCGCGGCTCAACCGCGACGAGCGGATCGAACT
>JBBAVQ010000337.1:0-3131 GCA_040397625.1 Pirellulales bacterium
CGCTTGGTGACGAGGTTGTAGATGTTGTTGGCCCAGTTCTGGATCGTGGTGTAGCGGCAGCGGCCGTGCTTCTTGACCACGATCTCGACCACCGCCGAGTGGAGGCTCTCGGTGGAGTACATCGGCGCCGTGCAGCCCTCGACGTAGTGCACCTGGGCTCCCTCGTCCACGATGATCAGCGTCCGCTCGAACTGCCCCATGCTTTCGGCGTTGATCCGGAAGTAGGCCTGGAGCGGGAACTCGATCTTCACGCCCTTGGGGACGTAGATGAACGAGCCACCAGACCAGACGGCCGAGTTCAACGCGGCGAACTTGTTGTCGGTCGGGGGGATGATGGTGCCGAAGTACTCGCGGAGCAGGTCGGAGTGCTCGCGGACGGCCGTGTCGGTGTCGGTGAAGATCACACCCTTCTTGGCGAGATCCTCCTGCAGCGAGCCGTAGACCACCTCGCTCTCGAACTGGGCCTTCACGCCGGCGAGAAACTTCCGCTCGGCCTCGGGGATGCCGAGACGGTCGAACGTTTTCTTGATGGCGTCGGGCACCTCTTCCCACGTCTTGCCCTGATGCTCCGCGGGCTTGAGGTAGTAGTAGATGTCCTGGAAGTCGACGCCGATGTGGCCGCCCCAGTTGGGCATGGGCTTGGATTCGAAGATCTCCAGCGACTTCAGTCGGAAGTCCCGCATCCAGGCGGGCTCCTTCTTCATGTCGGAGATCTGCGCGACAATCTCGGCGTCAACGCCCTTCCGGGCCTTGAACACGGCGGGGGAGTCGGTGCGGAAGTCGTACTTGTTGATCTCGCCGATTTCGGGGCGAACGTCGAGGGTCGCCGATGCGTCGAGTCCCGTAGCCATGGTGAAATCTCCTGCGTGTGCGTGGTGGACTCGTGTCAGACAGCGGCCGCCTTGGCCGACTCTTCCATCGCCTTCTCCGCGGCGGCGGCGTCGGGGTAGGCGGCCCGGATCCGCTCGTAGCCCCGTTTGTGGAGTTCTTGGGCGAGCTCCGGCCCGCCCGATTCCACGATCCGCCCACCCAGCATGACGTGGGTCTGCAGCGGAATGTTGTGCTCGAGCAGCTGTTCGTGATGCGTGATGATGAGGATGCCCATCTCGGCGCCACCGATCCGGGCGATGCTCTCGCTGGCAAGCCGCACGGCGTCGGCGTCGAGGCCGCTGTCGGTCTCGTCGAGCACGGCGAACTTCGGCCGCAGCATGGCGAGTTGGAGGATCTCCGCCCGCTTCATCTCGCCCCCCGAAAAGCCGTCGTTGACGTAGCGGCGGGCAAACTCGGTGTCCATCGACAGTTCGGCCATCTTGGCCTTGAGCTCGTTGCGGAACTCCCGCATCGGCATCAGCTCCTGCCCCTCCTTGCGATCGGGATTGCGGCAGTTGGTGACGGCATGACGAAGGAAGTCGGCGAGCCGCACGCCTGGAATCGACATCGGCCGCTGGAAGGCGAGAAACAGGCCGGCCCGGGCACGCTGGTCGGGCTCCATAGCGAGCACGTCGTGCCGCGTGCCGTTCGGCTCCACGATCTCGATCGAGCCCGCCGTCACCTCATACGAAGGGTGGCCCATGATGGCGTAGCCGAGCGTGCTCTTCCCTGAGCCGTTGGGGCCCATGAGCGCATGCACCTCGCCGCGGCCGATCGTGAGATCGACCCCCTTGAGGATCTCCTGGCCCTCGACGGAAACGTGGAGACCCTTGACGACGAGTTGTTCGGTGGCGGCAGGCATGGCAGGCGGGGGGTGGGCGGGAGTGGACAGACGGCAACGAACGGGAGACGAACGACGACGATCGTCTCGAATCAGGGCTGGACTTTCTGATGGTTGAACACGAGTTCGTCGGCGGACACCGCCGGCGCGACGTAGCCGGAGTGGTGAGGCACGGGCAGTTCGTCGTCAATCTTGCCGACGCCGCCCTTCTGCTTCGCAATCCGCTGCCCGAGAATCTTGTCCTGGATCCGCATCAGACCCTCGAGCAGGCTTTCCGGACGCGGCGGGCAACCGGGCACGTAGACGTCGACGGGCACGACGAGATCCACGCCCTTGACCACGTGATAGCCCCACTTGAAGTACGGGCCGCCACCGGTGGTGCAGGCCCCCATCGCGATCACATACTTCGGATCGGGCATCAGGTTGTAAAGCCGCCGAACACGGCTGGCCATTTTGTAGGTCACCGTGCCGGCGACGATCATCAGGTCGGCCTGGCGGGGTGTGGCGCGAAAGGCACCGGCCCCGAAGCGGTCCATGTCGTAGCGGCTGGCTCCGGCAGCCATCATCTCGATCGCGCAGCATGCCAGACCGAAGGTCATCGGCCAGATGCTCGACTGCCGGGCCCAGTTGATCGCCTGCTCGACCGTGGTGAGCACCAGGTTCTCCTCGAAGCGGCCCTCGATCCAGGGCTTGGCGGGGCTGGCATCGGCGGTGGTTACGGTCATGAGAGACTCTCCGGGGCGGTCGGCAGGGCGGAAAACCGCCCTGCATTCGATGATGGAACCGACTTTCTTTCAAGCCCGTGCGGCGGATCCCCCTCGGGGGCCTCGGCCGCCGTGAAGCGACAGCACGGGGCGCCGTCCAGGCGGCATTCCGAGAGCTGAACGGCCGTTCCGACAAGTTCCTGAATCATCAGCCGTTCGGCGGCACAGATCGCACGATCCTGCTCCGCGAGGTCGGGATACGGGCATGAAAAACTGGTCAGGACCGGCAGGGCGCCCCGCTCGACGGAGCAGGCGATGTCACGATCGGCAAACAAAGCGGCAACGTCTGCAAGCCGGTCGGCCGACGTCGTGCCCGTCACGCGGTGGCGGTACACGTCGGCCAACGCCCCGGCGATCCGATTGAGAAGGCCCCGCCGGACGCCTTCGTCCGTCACGGAACGAACTTCCTTCCAGAGCACCATCGCCAAATCGCGAAAGTTGTCGCCACCCAGTCGCCGCCCGGTGGCAGTGAGGCTGTAGGCGTGCGAAGGTCGGCCACGAGGCTTCGCGACGGTCGTCCGCTCGACCATCCCGGCACGCATCAGCCGGTCGAGCCGCTGCCGAACGGCCGTGGCGGTGACGCCGAGAAACTCCGCCAGTTCGCCGATGCCCAGCGACTTGTCTCCGCGGAGCAGGTCCACGACCGCCGTGTCTGA
>JBBAVQ010000338.1:0-3122 GCA_040397625.1 Pirellulales bacterium
CCAGTCGCGCCTCCGCTGCCAGTCGCGCCTCCGCTGCCCATGTCGCTGCCCACATCTCCGACGCTGGGGCCGACGGCGCCGTAGGCATCATCCGGGCGAGCCATCTGGGCGAGCGGCGATAGTGTCGCGTCACGTCCGCCGGAGGTCGTGGAGCGCGGCCAGGAGCGGCTCGCGGTGATCGGGATGGGCGATCGAGGCGAGGAGCCTGCCCCGCTCGGCGAGCGTCCTGCCGTGGAGATCGACGGCACCGTACTCCGTCACCACCCAGTGGACGTGGCCCCGCGTCGTCACCACACCGGCGCCGGGCCTGAGCTGGGCCACGATCCGTGACACGCCGCCACCGGCCGCCGTCGAGGGCAGGGCGATGACGGGCTTGCCGCCGCGGCTCATTGCCGCGCCCCGCACGAAGTCCATCTGGCCGCCGATTCCGGAATAGATCCGGTGGCCGATCGAATCGGCGCAGACCTGGCCGGTGAGGTCGATCTCGAGCCCCGAGTTGATCGCGGCCACGTTTTCAATCTTCCGGATCAGGTTGGTGTCGTTTGTGCGGTCGCAGGGGTGAAACTCGACGAGCGGGTTGTCGTTGACGAAGTCGTAGAGCCGGCGGCTGCCGACCACGAAGCTCGCGATCGTCCGGCCAGGATGGATCGCCTTGCGGGCGTTGGTCACCGCCCCCGACTCGATCAGCCGCACGACGCCGTCGGAGAACATCTCGGAATGGATGCCGAGATCATGGCGGCCCTCCAGCCGCGCGAGCACGGCATTCGGGATGCCGCCGATGCCGAGCTGGAGGCAGGCGCCGTCTTCGACGAGCGCGGCGACGTGCCCGCCGATCCGTTGCTCGACGTCGCTCGGCGGCAGGGGGGCGTGTTCCGGAAGATCGCGGTCGGCCGCCATCCAGGCGGTGAGCCGGTCGAGCGGCACCGCGGTATGGCCGTGGGTCCGCGGCATCCGCTCGTTGATCTCCGCCAGCACGATTCCCGCGGCGTCCACCGCCGCGCGCGCCGTGTCGATGCTCGTGCCGAGCGAGCAGGTGCCGTGGCGATCCGGCGGCGAGAGCTGCATGAGTGCTGCGTCGAGCTTCACCCGTCCGCTCGTGAAGAGATGCGGAATGTCGGAGAGGAAAATCGGCACGAAGTCGGCCCGGCCCTCGGCCACCGGCTCGCGGAGGCCGGCGCCCGTGAACAGTGAGATCGAACGAAAGCGACCGGCGTGCTCGGGGGCCGTGAAGGCCAGGGGGCCCTCGAGGTGGAGGTGCCAGAGTTTCACGCCGACGAGTTCGGTCCGCCGGGCCAGGGCGTCGAGCAGCGGTGTGGGCGTGGCCGCAGCCCCGTGGACGAACACGTTCATGCCGCTCGTGATCTGCGACACGACGGCGTCGGCCGACGCGGCCCGGGATTTCCAGGACTGCATGGAATGCCTCCGGCTCCTACGATACCCGGGTCACCCGGAAAGAGACCCATGCCCCATTCGCTCGTGATCGTCCTCGGCGACCAGCTCGATCGGTCCGGCGCCGCCTTCGACGGCTTCGACCGTCGCCGCGACCGCGTCTGGATGGCCGAGGTTGCCGAAGAGAGCACCCACGTCTGGACGCACAAGGCGCGGATCACCGTGTTTCTCTCGGCCATGCGACACTTCCGTGACGCGGTCGAGGCCGAGGGGCTGGCGGTGGATTACACCGAACTGGCGGTGGTTCCGCGGGCTGGCGAACCAGCCACGCTTGCCGCGGCGCTCGCGGCGAGCCTCGGCCGGCTGGCGAAGGCCGGCTGGAATCCGGAGCGGCTCGTCGTCGTGGAGCCGGGGGAGTGGCGGGTGCAGGAGGCCCTGCGGGCGGCGGCGACGGCGGCCGGCATCCCCCTCGAGATTCGTGCCGACCGCCACTTCTTCTCGTCGCGCGAGGAGTTTGCCGAGCACGCCCGCGGCCGAAAGCAGCTCCGGCTCGAATACTTCTACCGACCGCTCCGGCAACGGTTCGGCGTGCTCATGGATGACGGCGAGCCCGCCGGCGGCCAGTGGAACTTCGATGCGGAGAACCGCGGGGCATTTCCGAAGAGCGGTCCGGGCGTGCTCCCCGCACCAGTTCGCTTCCCGCCCGACGCCGTCACTCGCGCGGTCATCGATCTGGTGAACGCCCGGTTCGCCGGCCACCCAGGCAACCTCGCCGAGTTCGACTGGCCGGTCACGCCTGCCGAGGCCCGCGCCGCCCTCGATGATTTTCTCGCGCATCGCCTGCCGCTCTTCGGCCGCTATCAAGACGCGATCTGGACCGGCGAGCCCTGGCTCTATCACTCGCGGCTGGCGCAGGCTTTGAACATGAAACTGCTCGATCCGCGGGACGTGATCGCCGGCGCGGAGCGGGCGTGGCGGGAAGGCGGGGCGCCGCTCGAGGCGGCCGAGGGCTTTATCCGGCAGGTGATCGGCTGGCGGGAATACGTCCGCGGCGTCTACTGGCACTTCATGCCCGAGTATCTCGACCGTAATGCGCTCGGCGCTGATCAGCCGCTCCCAAATCTCTACTGGACCGGCGACACCGAGATGAACTGCCTGCGGGACGCCGTCGGCCAGACGCTCACGCATGGTTATGCCCACCACATCCAGCGGCTCATGGTGACGGGCCTCTTCGCGCTCCTTTTCGGCGTGGAGCCGAAGCGGGTGCACGAGTGGTATCTCGCCGTCTACGTCGATGCCGTCGAGTGGGTGGAACTCCCCAACACGCTCGGCATGAGCCAGTTCGCCGACGGCGGCGTGATGGCGTCAAAGCCCTACTGTGCGACGGGTGCCTATCTCGATCGCATGAGCAACGCCTGCAAGGGCTGCCGCTTCGATCCGAAAAAGTCCACCGGCCCCGACGCCTGCCCGTTCACCACGCTCTACTGGGATTTTCTCGCCCGACACCAGAAGCTGCTTGCCCGCAATCAGCGGATGACAATGCAGCTCAAGAATGTCGGTCGTAAGTCGGCCGCGGACATGCGGGCGATTCACCGGCAGGCGGACGACCTTCGCGGGCAGATCCCGTAACCGTAAGGCCCTCGCGCGCCCGGTGCACCGCCGTGATGCCTTCAGGAACCCCAACGCCGTGAGGCGTGGGGCCTTGCTGTGATGGCTTCAGGAAGCCCAATCGC
>JBBAVQ010000339.1:0-3095 GCA_040397625.1 Pirellulales bacterium
CGACCGCACGCAGACGCAGTGGGACCTCTGGAAGAAGGTGAAGGCCGACGCCTGCGGCCTCGAGGTGAAAAGTGTCGTGGGCAACCACGACGTCTGGGGTTGGACAAAGTCAAAAGCCGGAACCATGGGCGACGAACACCTCTACGGGAAGAAGTGGGCCTGCGAGCAGTTCGGCCGGGCCCTTCCCTACGAGAGTTTTGATCGCGGCGGCTGGCACGTCGTCCTCCTCGACAGCGTGTTTCCGCACGCGGACAGCTTCATCGGCAAGATCGACGACGCCCAGTGGGACTGGCTGGAGAGGGATCTCGCGGCGGTGCCGGCGGCCACGCCCGTCGCGATCGTCTCGCACATCCCGATCCTCTCGGTGAACCCTCTGGCCGCGGCGAAACCAGGCGTTGCGGGCTCCGACGGGAAGCCGGCGTTCAGCGTGTCGGGTGGCCTGGTGCATGTCGATCATCCGCGGTTCCAGGAACTCTTCGCCAAGCATCCGAACGTGAAGGCCTGCCTCAGCGGCCACCTCCACATCGTGGAGCGGATCGAGTTCGGCGGCGTGAGCTACCTCTGCAACGGCGCGGTTTCGGCCAGCTGGTGGAAGGGCAAGCACCGCGGCACCGACTTCGGCTACGCAGTGGTCGATCTCCACGACGACGGCACGGTGGAGAGTCGCTACGTGCCGTACGGCTGGACGGCCCGGACGTAGCGTCGATGCGGTAGCGTGGAAGGTCCGCGGCATGCCTGCCGCCCGCATGCCCCCCGTTGTGGGCAACGCTCCGTGGCCACGTTGACTGCCTGGTGTCCTTCTGTATACTTCCGAGAAGTTTCTTGACGCACATTTTCGTCGAGGTTCTCGTCGCCATGGCCACGATTCCAGTTCCCGCCCCGTCCCGTCATCTTATTTCAGTGGATGCGTTTCATCGGATGGGTGAGGCCGGCGTTCTCGGGCCTGCAGATCGGGTGGAACTCATCGATGCGGAGATCATCGACATGTCGCCGATTGGGGTCATGCATGCCGCGATCGTCGCGCGGCTGGCATCGCATTTCAGTCAGAGGCTCGGGGCGACGGCGGTCGTGTGGTGCCAAAACCCGTTGCGGCTCGACGAGGTCAGCGAGCCTCAGCCCGACATCACGATTCTGCGGCCCCGGGCCGACTTCTACACCACGTCGCATCCAGGCCCAGCCGACGTGCTGCTCGTCATCGAAGTTGCGGACACAAGCCTCGCCTATGACCTCGGCACGAAAGTGCCGCTGTACGCCCGGCATGGTATCCCTGAGGTCTGGGTCATCGACGCGGCCACCCGGCGGACGCGGGTATTTCGCCAGCCGGTTGGCGGTAGTGGGGCCAGCCGTCCGGCTGGCGGCGGCTACGTCGAGGAGGAGAGCGGTGAGCCCGACGAAGCGGTTTCGTGTGCCGGCATTGTCGATGACGCCGGTAGCCGAGTGGTCATCGAACTGGCTCGGCTCCTACCGCCGGTAGGCTGACGGGAAGGGGCTCGACCGAGGCTGGGCGATGGGCAATGGGCAGCCCCGAGCAACCCCGCGTTTGGAGCTGCTTTGCTACGCTGTGGCGCCTTCTGGGCTTCATCCCTCCCACCCGCGTCAGGAAGCCTCATGTCACCCCCCCGCCCTGCCCCCGAGATTGTTCGTACCAAGGTCGTCGCCACGCTCGGCCCCGCGTCGCGGTCCGAGGAGGCCATCCGCGGCCTCGTGGAGGCCGGCGTCGATGTGTTTCGGCTCAACATGGCCCACGGCTCGGTCCCCGAGCACCAGGAGTCACTCGACCGGATCCGCCGCATTTCCGAGTCGCTCGCCCGGCCCATCGGCGTGCTCGCCGACCTCGCCGGACCGAAGATCCGGCTCGGCGAACTGCCCGGCGGCTCGGTTGACGTCGCCGAGGGCGACCGCATCCGGTTCGTGCGGGGCGCCGAGGCCCACGGCCCAGGCGAGTTCACCGCCACCTATGAGCCGCTGATCGACGAGCTCGGCGTCGGCGACTCGGTGATGATCGCCGACGGCACGATCAGCCTCGTCGTCGAGGAGCGCAACGCGACCCATGCCCTCTGCCGCGTCATCCAAGGGGGCACGATTCGCAGCCGCCAGGGCGTAAACCTCCCCGGCGTGAAGCTCTCCGTCGCCGCCATGAGCGCCGCCGACTGGCAGCACGCCGAATGGGCGGCGTCGGCCGGCGTCGATTTCGTGAGCCTGTCGTTCGTGCGAAGTGCGGTCGAGGTCAAACTGCTCAAGGAACTGCTCAGGACCCGCGGGTCGCTGGCCCGCGTCGTGGCCAAGATCGAGAAGCGGGAGGCGATCGAGAATCTTGAATCGATCGTGGATGCGGCCGACGCCGTGATGGTGGCCCGCGGCGATCTCGGCGTGGAGACCGACGTGGCGAGCGTGCCGATGGTGCAGAAGCGGATCATCCGCGCCTGCCAGCGGTATCAGAAGCCGGTGATCGTGGCCACGCAGATGCTCGACAGCATGCAGCACGCCCGGCGGCCGACGCGGGCCGAGGCGACCGACGTGGCCAACGCGATCCTCGACGGCGCCGACGCCTGCATGCTCTCCGGCGAGACCGCGATCGGCGAGCACCCGCGGCTCGTGGTCGAGATGATGCGGCGGATCGCCAGCGAAACAGAGAAGCAGTATCTCGCCGACCGCTGGCGGTATATGGAGGGCCGGTTCCTCGCCGAGAAGGGTTCCGCCGGCGTGCCGGTGCAGGAGTTTCTCCCCACCCCCGAGTTTCTCGTCGAGGGGCTGCACCCGATCACGCAGGCCGTGGTCGATGGGGCCAGCCGAATCGCGGGCGAGCTCGACGCCAAACTCTTCGCCGTCGCCAGCCGCTCGGGCCTCACCGCGATCGCCCGCTCCAAGCGGCGGGGCGCCGTGCCCACCGTCGGCCTCTCCGACAACCAGGCCTCGCTGCGGCAGATGGCGCTCTACTGGGGCGTGACGCCGCTGCCCATGGAGGCCACCCACGACATCGGCGTGCTGCTCGAACGGATCACCGCCTGGGGCCTCCGCGAGGGCCGCCTCCAGCGTGGCGACCGGATTTTGCTGGTGGCGGGTTCCGGTTTCGGGACGGGCGGTCACAATATGGC
>JBBAVQ010000340.1:0-3091 GCA_040397625.1 Pirellulales bacterium
CGCCGGGTAGTCGCGATGACCGAACGCGATCGCGAGCCGGCCATTCTGCACCCGGGCCAGCCAGAGCGTCGTGGGCTCCTCGCCTGGCGGCTCGCGATGCTCGAGGGCGAGGCGGAGCCTGAGTCGCTTGACGGCAACCGACCGGTTCTCAGCCTGCGACCGTCGTTCGGCGGCCTCCGCGGCGATTCCGGTGGGTCGGTGCAGCAGGATGACCGCCGTCTCCACCTTGTTGCGGTGCTGACCTCCGGGACCACTCCGCCGTGTCCGCGTCTCATCGCAGTCGTGGAGGAGCGAGTGATCGTCGAGGGCGGCCGGGTGCATGGCGGTTCCGATGGCTGTTCCAGGGGACGCGTGGGCGTGCCGGACGGCGTCGAGTCTAATCATGGCGTCGGGAGTGACTCCCGAGCCGCAATGCGGCGAGGAGGTCCGCCGCATGTCCCACCAGCTGATTCCCACGTCCGACGCGACCGCGATCCTGCCAACAGGCGGTTCGACTGGCCCGGTCACCGTGATCGGCACAGCCGCCATCCGGGCGGGGTTTGACGAAGTCTGCCTGCAGCAGGCCATCAACTCCCGGATCGCTCCGGGGGTCACTGACCTCGTGCTCAACCCCGACGGCCATCTCGGCTACGGCGCCCCCGTCGGCTGCGTACTCGTGTCTCCCTCCCACATCTACCCGGGGCCGGTCGGCGTGGACATCAAGTGCTCGATGAGCCTGCTGCAGCTCGACCTGCCGGCCGAGGCGGTGGCCGACCGTCCGGTGCGGCGGGCCCTGATCGAGGCGATCTGCGAGCGAACGCCGACCGGCGCGGGCCGGGGACAACGGCATGCAAGCAAGTCGCGGCCGGTCGGCGCGGACGTCGGCCGGCGGGCGCTCATCGAGGGCGCGTCGGCCCCGGTCTGCGACGCCCTCGGCATTCCCCGCGAGTGGGCAGGCTCCTGCGAGGACGCCCGGCATTTCGGGCACGACGGCACCGCCGACGCGGTCGCGGCGAGGCTCGGCGGGCACGAACAGCGAGGGTCGCTTCGTAACCTCGACGACAAGCTCCGCCAGCTCGGCTCCTACGGCGGTGGCAACCACTTCGGCGAATGCGAGATTGTCCGCGTGGCAGACAATGACCGTGCCCGAGGGGCCGCCGAGGCGTTCGGGCTTCGCGACGGCGGGGTCGCCTTCCTGTCGCACTGCGGGTCTCGCGGCATCGGCCATGCCCTCGCCGCCGGCCAGTTCGCGTCGCTGCAGAGCAAGTTTTCCGAGTGGGGTATCCCGCTGCCCGCTGGCGATCGGGAGTTGGTGTATGCGCCGCTGGGATCGCCGGAAGCCGACGCCTACCTCGACGACATGGCCCTCGGGGCGAACTTCGCCACGGTCAACCACCTGCTCATCAACGCGCTCGTGCTGGAGGCCTTTCAGGAGGTGATCCCCGGAGTGACGGGCCGGCTTGTCT
Organism: Pirellulales bacterium; assembly: GCA_040397625.1. Taxonomy (GTDB): domain Bacteria; phylum Planctomycetota; class Planctomycetia; order Pirellulales; family UBA1268; genus QWPN01. The sequence goes on from JBBAVQ010000340.1 coordinate 1,446, forward strand.
ATTTCATCAGCCACAACATCGCCCGCCGCGAGGTGGTCCGCGGCACCCTCGCCTGGGTGCATCGCAAGGGGGCGACGCGGGCGTTTCCGGCCGGCCATCCAGGGCTGAAGGGCACCCGATACGAATCCACCGGGCACCCGATCCTCCTGCCCGGAAACCCGCAGGCCGGCTCGTGCGTGATGGTCGCCGATCCGGGGGCGGAGATCTCGTGTTTCAGCGTTAATCACGGCGCCGGCCGCGCCCTCGGCAGACGGCGGGCGATCCGCGAGCTCGATCAGCGGAGCGTGGACGACTCGTTCGCAGCAGCCGACATCCTTACCAACTGCCGCAGCTATCCCCGCGACGAGGCCCCGGCCGCCTACAAGGATTTCGAGGAGGTGCTGCGGAGCGTGAAACTGGCTGGCCTGGCCAGCGAAGTCGCCCGCCTGCAGGCGAGGTTCGTGATCAAGGACGGCGACAAGGCCGACGACTAAACCCGCCAGGGAGCTTCGTCGCGGAAGCGATTGGGGCCATGCGTGGAGCGCCGCTCGGGACTGCCCATGCCCATCGCCGGACGTTCGCTGCAGGCGTCCTGCCCTCCGCTCACTGCACGCCGGCTGCGCTTCGCCATCCTGGCTTCGCTTGCCGCCGAGCCCGGCTCCCGGGCACGGGCAGCCCCGAGCTCGCAGGGGAGATGGATCAGGAAGCCCAATCGCGTAAGCGATGGGGGCTTTCCGCGAGGCGTGCAATCGACGTCGATTCACCCGTACGCCTGACGGCAATCCGCATCCTGGCCAGGGCTCCGCGGCGTCAGCGTGTGATCGTGATCGATCCGAAAAACCTCGATGCGTCGAACGAGGTGAGGTCGGCGCGGTTCGACGATGAGAATGCGAACGCATAGGTGAATGGCCCTGACCAGAAAAACTGCCGACGGGTGTAGACGTCGCCTGTCCTCGCATTCGGACGCACGTCGATCACCTCGTAGCCGTTGAAGCCCGCTTCGGTCAGGTGCCGGCGGGCCAGAATCCGCGATGCAGGCGCGGCGGCGTCGGCGATCAATGCCTCGAGCATCGGCGCTGGAAGCGGATGCCAGCGGTCGAGCAGGCCGCCCTCCGGGGTCGGCGTGGCCACGATCGAGTATTCGTTGTCCGTGGATCGATGGTCGGTGCCAGGCTCGACCAGGCGGTAGCCGACCGCATGGGTGCCGGTCCGCTCGGGCTCGGCCCACGTCCCGGGAGCCCTCGGGAGCGACATCTGGAAGCCCATGTTCGCCGGAGCAAAGATTACCCAGTTACCGAGAGGGCGGTATCCTGTGCCCGCATGCTCCGGGAGCCGAATCCACTCGCGCTCGAGCCGACTGCCCAGGTGCACGACGCCGACACCGGCGAGAAACAGCAGGCACGCGGCCGCGAGGCCAATGGTGGCCGTCTCGGCACGGGTATCGACCATGCGAATGTCACGCATGGCATTCTCCACGCAGAGCCCCTGCACTGAAAGTATCGCCGGACGGCCGCGAGGAGGCAAACAATCGGTGCACAGGGTGTCAGTAGGATCCACTGTGCTCGATCGCACCGCATCTTCTGGAGGTTTTTGTGCGTTTCTGCCCGCGACCCGCCGCCCCGGTCTGCCTGGTCATCTGGTTCGGACGGGTGCTGCTACCCGCCGGA
>JBBAVQ010000341.1:0-3063 GCA_040397625.1 Pirellulales bacterium
TCGAGGGCATGGGCAGCCCCGAGCTGCCGTGGGATCCCGAGCTACCGTGGGATCCTTTTGCATGGTGGCAGCCCGCGCGGTTATCGGTGGCCCAGAGAGAGATCGTGGCGTGATCACCGGATCAGCTTCCGCCGTCCCTGACCGGGTATGCTTCCTTCCATGTCGCCGATGCAGTCATCGTTACGGGTGCTGGTGATCGAAGACGATCCCGCTTCACGGTCGGCGATCGTCAAGTCGCTGCGCGAAATGCGGCACACCGTGTTCGAGGCAGCCGATGGCGTGACCGGCCTGCAGATCGCCCAGACCGAGCCGCTCGACGCTGTCGTGCTGGACCTCATGCTGCCGCGCATGGACGGCATCCGTTTGCTCACGGAACTTCGCCGCACGAGTCGCGTGCCCGTGATCATCGTCTCGGGCCGCAGGACGGAAGACGACCGCGTGGAGGCGCTCGACCTCGGCGCGGACGACTACCTCACCAAGCCCTTTACCGTCCGCGAACTGCTCGCACGGCTGCGGGCCGTCGTGCGACGCACCGAGGCCGAAACGGCCACGGTGATCACGCTCGGTGATATCGTGATCGACTTCAGCGCCAAGACGGTGTCCCGGAATGGAGCCCGGATTCCGCTCACGGCCACGGAGTTCGAGATGCTGGCCGCCCTGGCCCGGCATCGCGGCGAGGTCGTGCCCCGCGACGTGCTCGAGAAGGCGATCCGGCAAGATGGCAGCGGCCACGTGAGCAACGTGGTCGACGTGATCATCCTCCGGCTGCGGCGGAAGCTGGGACGGGAGCTGATCGCCACCCGCCGCGGCCAGGGATTCATCATCGAACAGCAGGATGCCAGTGCCTAAACCGCTGTTTCGATCGCTCCGCTGGCGGGCGACGTTTTGGATGGCCGTGTTCCTGCTGGCGATCGCGGTGGCGATCCGCTTCGTGAACTTTTACGTCACGCGAGACATTCTTCTCACGGACATCGACACGCAGCTCTGGACGCGATTGGGCGCGCTCAAGACACAGCAGCGGTTCGCCCCCGAAACGCTGCTCGAGCCCGACCTGCGCTTGGGAGGGCTGTTTCTGCCAGACATCCGCTCGGCGAGCGACCACAAGCCCTCGATGGCGATGCATCTGCTCATCCCGTCGGCCGTCAGCGGCACGCGATTCCCGTGGTTCGCCGGCGTCTGGCGGGACGACGGCACCCCCTTCGGCGCGCTGCGGCTGCCCGACGGTTTCGCCTGGCAGCCTGAATGGCATGAGCGGATGGAGACCATCTGGACCACGCCCGACGGCAAGCTTCGGCTCGCCTGCTGCCGGGGAAGCGATCAGACGATGCTGCTCGTGGGCACTCCCCTGACGCAGCTGGAGCAGGCGCTGCAGGACGTGCTCTGGTTTTACGCGTGGACGATCGCGTTGGTGATGCCGCCGCTGGCCCTTGCGATGTGGTGGATCCTGTCGCGGATGATGAGGCCGCTCGGCCGCATCGCGCGGATCGCCGAGAACATCGCAGAGGGCGACTTCGCGGCCCGCATCGACCTGGCGCATGCGGATTCCGAACTCGTCGGCATGGCCACCACGCTCAACGCCATGCTCGACAGGCTCGACGCAGTGAGAGTCACGCAGGCGAGATTCAATGCCGATCTGGCCCATGAGATCCTCAACCCGATCCACGGCATCCTGATGCAGACCGACGTGGCGCAGCAGCGGCCTCGGACGGTGGAGGAACTCGGCCAGACGGTCGAGCATTGCCGCACGCTCGCCCTGCGGATCCAGAAGCTCTCGGAGTCGCTGCTTTCGCTGGCGAAGGCGGAGTCGGTGGCGGGCGAGGCGCTCGTCGAGCTCGATCTGGAGCCGATCGTCGAGGAGGCCGCCGCGCAGGTCGAAGACGTCGCCCGGGCGCGGCACGTCATGCTGCACGTTGACTCGCGGAGTGCCGTGGTTTTGGGCAACGCCGATCTGCTGCATCAGGTGTTTGTCAACCTGCTGGCAAATGCCATCGAGTACAGCCCTGCCGGCGGCACGGTTGAGTGTGCCACCACGCACGTGGGCGACCGGTGGGTGGTGCGGGTGATCGACCACGGGCAGGGCATTTCGGCCGACAGGGCCGGCCACGTATTCGACCGGTTTTTTCGCGAGGATGAATCGCGAGCGACCGCAACCGGCGGCCACGGTCTCGGTTTAGCCATCTGCAAGAGCATCATGCAGCAGCACTGCGGCGACGTGATCTATCGGCCCACTCCGGGTGGCGGCGCCACGTTCGAGGTGCAGTGTGCCGCGGCGATGCCATCGCCTCGGTGAACGGCTGTTGAACGATTCGTGAACGGCGCATGAACGCGTGGCCGATGTCCAGTGGGAATGACGGCGAATCGGGCCGCTGTTTCCCGCTGAACTCGACACTCTTCAGGGATTTGCGTTCACCGCGGCGTCCATTTCTTGTCTGCTCGACGACAGGCCGTGAAAATGCTGCGTGGGGCAGGGAGTCTTGAAAAGCCCCCACGTCGGTCATTCAGGGGCAGACCGACGGACGACCGCTGAAGCGATGGCAGTCAGCTTCGGCAGCGAACGGTCGATGCGTGGGCGTGGCGGAGGCGTCAGGGGAGCGTTCCTTGACGGCGACGGCGCCCGCTCGCGTTGTTCATTTCTCACTCTCACGCATGAGGTGCTCCCATGACGTTTCGCACGCGCTTTCACTCCCACAGCCGCACGAGCCGGGGACGTCTTGCCGACCGCAGCCAAACGCGGGGGCGGGCGGCTTGTCGCGACCAGGCGACGCTCGCCGCCTTCGACCAGCTGGAGCAGCGGCTTGCCTTCGCCGTCAGCTATGCGACCGTCAACGACTGGGGATCCGGGCTGCAGGCCGATCTGAAGCTGACCAACGACACGGCAGCCACGCTCACCGACTGGCAACTGACGTTCAACTACAGCCGCTCGATCGACAGCATCTGGAATGCCCAGATTGTCAGCCGCACCGGCTCGCAGTATGTGATCAAGGGCTGCGACTGGAATCGCACGCTCGCGGTGGGGACGGTGCAGGGCGTCGGCTTCACCGCCGGGGCTGGCACCGGCGTGCC
>JBBAVQ010000342.1:0-3061 GCA_040397625.1 Pirellulales bacterium
CGAACGGGCGCTCGATTTGCCAGCCACCATTCCTGTGTGAGGTTCTGATGCGTTCTCTGCTCCGCGCGTTGTTTTCCCGGTGGGCCAAGGCTTCGTGGCGTCGTCGGCTTCGCCGTCAGGAACTCTTCTCGGCCGACTTTGTCGGCGGTCGTGGCGCGGCAACCCATGCCGGCCTGCGGGGCTTCGACGCCCTGGAAGCGCGGGCCATGCTGGCGGGCGACAGCATCACCGTCGGCCTGGAGAGCAACCAGGTCGTGCTGGCGCTGGCCTCGTCGGGCGTGGAGATCACCGACCTGCACACCTCCTACGCCGCCAACATCCTGACGATCACCGCCAAGAACGCGGGCACGATCTCGACGCTCGCGCCGATCGCCGGGATCACGGTCGATCAGGCGGCCGACACGATCGCGGTGGACCTGACCAAGATCCCCGGCTTCGCAGGCGTGTCGGTCGTGGGAGGCGTTGGCACCGACGTTGTGATGGTCGGCGCGGGCGGCATCGCCCTGAACACGATCGGCAAGGGAGCCGCGAACCAGGGCGTCAGCATCGACACCGGCGCCGGCACGAGCGACGTGATCACCGTCGCCAATCCGATCACGGGCAAGGGCGAGGGCGCGGTGAAACTGACGACGCTCGGCACGGGGCCGGCCGCAGGCATCCAGTTAGCGGCCACCGTGACCGCGCCCGGCGGGCGGCAGAAATACACCGGCCCCGTCACGCTCCAGCAAGACACGTCGCTCACGTCGGGCAGGGGCATCGTGTTCACCTCCACCGTTGACGGCGACAAGCGGCTGAATCTCTCAGCGGGCCAGGTGATCTCCCTGGCGGGCGCCGTGGGCTCCACGACTCCGCTCAAGGGCATCACTCTCGCAGCGGCAACGAGCGTGGCGGTGAATGGCCCGCTTGCTCTCGACGGAACGGGCACTGCCCCTGGCACCAGCGGTCTCGTGATCGCGGCAAACGTCCACAACGTCGTCATGGCGAAGACCACCCAGCAAGACCACAAGAAGTGGATTGATGTTCTGGAGACCTCCAGCGCCAGCACCATCAGCGGCTTCAGCGGCGCTGGAATCCAGTTTCTGGGCGGCTCGACGGGTTCGCTGATCACCGGCGTGACAAGCATCGGCAACGGCGTCGGCCTGCAGATGAACGCCGGCTCGTACGCCAGCACGCTGATCGTCGGCAACGCCTTCGTCAGCAACCAGACCAACGGTGTCATGCTGACGGACGTTCGGCAGCTCGAGCTTGGCCGCACCGGGGCCGGCAACAGGATCTCGAACAATGGCGTGGCGGGCCTCTCTGCCCAGTCGGGCATCGCGATCGCGGGCACGTCCACGGGCACGATCGTGCAGGGCAACGAGATCAGCAATAACGCGGGCAACGGTGTGTCGCTGAATGCGGTGACGGGAATCCTGATTGGCGGTCCTGCGTCTGATCTCGGCAACGCGATCACCTTCAACGGCCGTTATGGCGTGGGAGCCAGCGGCACGTCCACCAACTCGTTCGTCAAGAACAACCGGATCAGCAACAACCAGCTGGGCAACGTCCGAAACCTCGAGGTGCGGAACGGCTCCGGGGTGGTCACGTCGGCTCCCGGCTTGTCGGTGCGGCTCAACCAGGTGGGACTGGCCGCCTGGAAGGCTGAGCAGATGGGGCTCTATGCCTTCGGCCTCACGATGGACATCAACGGCGTGGCGGTAAGTTCCACCGGCGCGCTCGACGCCGCGAAGAGCCTGCTGAACAACTTCGTGGGGGTTCAGCGGACCGCGGCCGATGCCGTGCAGAACACGGAGTTTCGGCAGATCGGCGGCGTCTCCTACGTGAACGCCCAGTCGCTGGGTGCCACGGGCCTGCCGTGGGTGAGCTTCGACTCGTCCCCGGCGGGATCGCCGACGGCCGTCGGGGTGACCAACACCCTCATCAACGATCTCACGCCCAAGAACACGCTCAGGTCACTCGAGTTCCCCGCCGGCACGCAGAACCTCGGCTCCGACTCGTATGGGCAGCACTATCAGACGGTGGTCGGACGGTCCACGTTCGTGGCGCTGTTCCCACTCGCCAGCATCGCGGGCATCGGGCGCCCCGAGGCCGACAACACCCCGACGACGGTGGACGTGTGGGTGGATCCGCAGGGCTACGCAAGCCGGTTCGCAGCCACGGTGGAGAGCGCGTCGATCACGATCAGGATCAGCGACATCGGCAAGGCGATCCAGGTAATCGCACCGCCGCAGGATCAGACCGGCGGCATCGAGTCGACATCCGGGCGGCAGTTGTTTGCTGACGGCGCTGACGGCGTGAATCCGGGCGAGGCCGGCGGCAACGGCGGCATCATCTACGGGAACGGCGGCAACGGATTCGCGGGCGGTAACGGCGGCAGCGCCGGCTGGGTCGGCAACGGCGGCAAGGGCGGCGCCGGAGTCAGCGGCAGCGACGGCGGCAAGGGCGGCGTTGGCGGCGTGCTGTTCGGCGACGGTGGCAAGGGCGGCACCGGCGGCGATGGTGTCGATAGTCTCCCAGGCTTCAACGGAACGGCCGGCGGCGGCGGCGGAGAGGGCGGATCGGGCAGCTTCATCTTTGGCTATGGCGGCGCCGGCGGCCGCGGCGGCGCTGGCGGCCAGGGCGGTACCGGACTCACCGGAGCCAACGGTGTCGATGGGGCCAAGGCCGGCAGCAATGGCGGTGACGGAGGCACGGGCATCGCGGGCGGCGTTGGCGGCGTTGGCGGCGTCGGTGGCAACGCCGGCCAGGCGCGGTTCGTCTTTTCCCCAACGCCTGGCCTGAACGGCTCCGGCGGCAACGGCGGCAAGGGCGGCGACGGCGGCGCGGCGGGCAACGGCGGCAATGGCGCGGCTGGTGATGCGATCACACCCGATGGCGGTAACGGCGGCAACGGCGGCGATCTTGGCATCGGCGGGGCCGGTGGAGTGGGCGGCGCCGCAGGTACAGGGGGCACGGGAGGAACAGCGGGTACGGACGGTGCAAGCGGCGTGACGGGCGTCGGCGGCGGCAATGGCGGCAATGGCGGCGCCGGCTTCAGCGCTGTGATCAACGGTGCCAGCGG
>JBBAVQ010000343.1:0-3044 GCA_040397625.1 Pirellulales bacterium
GGCCTTACGGCCGGTCGGCTTATGCCTGCCGCGCACTCGAGCTGGCGCATCCAGGCTGAGCCGTCTCAGCCCGCTTCCTGCATCCGCTTGTCCGCGGCGGAAGGAGCCGGCACCGGGGCCAGTCCGCCCTCCAATCGCAGCTCGAGTTCGGCCTTCTCGCCCTTGATCTCAACGGTCAGACCAGACGTTGCGTCGTCGCCGTAGCGTTCCGGAGCGATCCAGATCAGCCGGTTGCCGACCGTCGTATTCACGATCACGGCTGCCGGATGCGTGCCCTCGACGCATCCGTCGCCGGTCTCGTAGGTCGTGAGTGTGAATCGCCCGTCCGCTGCGTCGATCCGGCCCGTGGCCGGTCGAGCGCCGGCGGGCACGACGCGAACGAAGCCGACATGGCCGGTCAGCGGCTTGCCGTTCATCAGCACGACGCCCGAGGTCGGCACGATCCGCGGTCGGCCGTCGCCGCAGCCGACTGCAAGCAGGGCCACCGCGACCGCGGCGAACCGCCACCAATGGACCCGTGCAGCCGTCTGAGCGGCCGAAAGGCTCTGCCGCCTGACCACAGTGCCGCTCATGGCACCGCCTTTACTTGCGAAGAAGCTCGCTGCCCGAGCAGCCGGTACGTTGCCAGGTCGATCGACTCTTCGAGAAACCGCACGGAGCCATCGACCATCGCGAACATCGATCCGCCGGCATGCGGGCTGCCGAATGCCCCATTGGCACCGCCGCGGTTCGGCGGCAGGACGACTCCTGAGCCCCAGGGCGTGTTGATCGGGTTGTCGGTGCTGCGCATGGAATCCACGTGACGGTTGCCGAACCAGAAGCGATTGGGCGGCTGCGTGACGTCCTGCACTTCGCCGATCAGCAGGGTCTTCGTCGTGCCGTCGGTGATCTGCTTCCGCTTGACCTTGGTGACGTAGAGCGCCATGCCCGTGTTCTGGTCCTTCACCGCGCATGCGATGCCGTAGGTCGGGCCCTGATGGCCCTGACACATCGCGTAGCTCCCATAGCCGACCTCCGGCTGCACGCCGGTGGTGTTCGAGCCAGAGAACGGCTTGGAGGTCGATGGGCACTTGTACGTTCCAGGGGTCTCGCTGAAGACTTTCACGGCGAACACCTGAGGAATATCGCCGACGACGGCCGTCGCGGCCTCAGCCTGGGTGAACGCGTCGTAGAGGCCCTTCTGCTCGATGTAGGGAAGGATGTGAACGAATGAACTGGTGTTCTTTCCCATCGCCGGCTGCACGGGGCACCCCCCGTCGCTCCCCTCTCTTCCAGCCGGGAAGGATCTCTTGGAGCTCTCGTACAGATCCATGCCGAGCGCGATCTGCTTGAGGTTGTTGGAGCACGCCGACCGCCTGGCCGCCTCCCGTGCCGTCTGCACCGCCGGCAGCAAGAGCCCGATCAGTGTGGCGATGATCGCGATCACCACGAGCAGCTCCACGAGCGTGAAGCCGCGACGCTGGCGACCAAGAAACCGGAGCACGGAAACCGTGTGAAGCGATGGCATGGCACTCATCCTCGAGAAAAAACCTGAAGACCGATTCTGTTTCTGTCAGTTTCGTGGCCGTGAACTCTCGCCCCACAGTTTCCTGGTCAACGCCGCCTTACGGCATGGCCTTGACTTGGCCTGAGGCCCGCTGCCCCAGAAGCCGGTAGACCGTAAGGTCGATCGCTTCTTCGACGAAGCGAACAGATCCGTCGACGAGGGTGAACATCGCGCCGCCGGGGTGCTGGCTGCCGAAGGCACCGTTGACACCTCCCGCGGCGGGATACGTCACGCCCTGGCCGGGAGGAGTGTTGACCGGGTTGTCGGTGCTCCGCATCGAGTCTTGATGGCGGAGGGCGAACCACCAGCGGTTTGGCGGGCTCGTCGGGTCCGGCACTTCGCCGATCAGCAGGGTCTTCGACGTGCCGTCGAGGAGTTGTTTCCGCTTGACCTTCGTGACGTAGAGCGCAATGCCCGTGTTCTGCGTCTTGGTTTTTTTGCAATCAATGCCCGCGGACGGCCCCTGATGCCCCTGGCACATGGCATAACAGCCGTACCCGACCTCCGGTCGAGCGCCCGTGGTATCGGCCCCGGAAAGCTGCTTGACGTTCGACGGGCAGCGGAAGGCGCCCGGCGTCTCATTGAACAGACTCTTGGCGAACACCTGGGGAATGTCGGCCTTTGGGGTGGTGGCGGCTGCCCGTCTGGTGTATTCGCTGTAGAGCGGGGCCTGCTCGATATAGGGCAGGATGTGGACGAACCCGCTCGTGTTTTCGCCAATCACCGGCGCACCGTCGCACATGTCGGAGCCCTCCCGGCCTGCCGGGTAGCATTTCTTTGCCTCCTCGTGGATGGCCATCCCGAGCGACAACTGCTTGAGGTTGTTGGAGCAGGCCGACCGCCGGGCGGCCTCGCGGGCGGTCTGCACCGCCGGCAGCAGCAGGCCGATCAGCGTGGCGATGATCGCGATCACCACGAGCAACTCCACGAGCGTAAAGCCGCGGCGCAGACGACGTGCGATCCCAGGCTCGCAACAGTTGAAGACTATCGACACGCTGACGCTCCTTTTTTCAGGCAGTAGGCTCAGGTGGTGAGTGACATCGACCATGGGCTAGCGGCCGCCGCGGCCGCCGGCAGACCGCCGCCAACCCAATGGCGGCCACGATCGCCACGGTCGTCGTCGGCTCCGGCACGATGGTGACCATGCCAGTGGCCTGGGCGAAGGTGAGCGTCTGGGCGTCCTTGGCCAGCGAGTAGGTGCCGTCGAGGTTGTCGGTCCAGGTGCCGGCGTAGAAGCCGGTGGACGACACCTGCCCGAACGAGCCCGACGGCGAGCCCGTGAAACTGAAGACGTTGAACGTCGTGTTGTCGGGCAGCACGCTCCCGCCGAAGGCCAGCGACATCGTGCCGCCGTAGGTCAGGCCGCCGGCATTCAGGATCGAGACACCGTCGTAGTCGGTGCCGCGGGTTCCGGGGTTGAGCAGGTCGAAGACCGCCGTGCTGGTGGACGACAGGGCGAGCGATCCGAACGAGAGCACGCCCGCCGACGTCGCGCCCG
>JBBAVQ010000344.1:0-3016 GCA_040397625.1 Pirellulales bacterium
TTTTCACAGTCGGCAGCGGGGCCCTGTACGAAAAAGCCATGCGGCGGCTCTTCGTATAGCGATCAGTACGGGCAACCGGCCCGGGGTTCGCCCGGAAGCCGCCGGATCGGTCTATGATCAACGGATGCGGTAGCCCTCCGGGCTTTCCTCGACAACGCACCCCGCATCGCACCGCATCCTCCACGGAAACCAACCATGACCGTCGCGGAGTTTCAACGCCTCCTGCTTGCCCATCCAGGAGAGAAGATGCACTGGATGCTTCCCGACAAGTCGTTCGTGCCCGCCCACTACCACATCACCGAGGTCGGCCGCGTTCAGAAGGATTTCATCGACTGCGGCGGAACCGTGCGGTCGCTGACCTCGTGCCTCCTGCAGATCTGGGTCGCCAACGACACCGATCACCGCCTGGAGACAACAAAGCTGGCGACGATCATGCGGATCGCCGAACCTCTCCTGAAGTCCAGCGACCTGCCCGTGGAGGTCGAGTATGAGTCGGGAACGATCTCGCAGTATCCCCTAGGAGGAGCGGAGATCACGCCCGCCGGCCTCCTCTTCTACCTGGGTACGAAGCACACCGCCTGCCTCGCCCCCGAGAAGTGCGGCGTGGACGGCACCAGCTGCTGCTGACGCAGACGCTTGCCACCGCAGTGCCGACTCATCCGCGCCGCACTTGATCATGCCGCATCCTCCCAGTCCCAGCCCGCGTGAGATTCAGCCGTACCGCTCACGCGGTGACGCTTCCTGAATCAGGAAGCCCAATCGCCTGAGCAATCGGGGCGGGCGCAAGGATCACGTCTGACTCGTAGAAGCAGGCTCATGTGCCACAGAAGGTGCGATAGGGCCCGCACCCCGGTGGCGGCCCGCTCCGATAGGGCTCGTTGGTGGCTGTCTCGACATAGGGCTCTCGGAGCACGGCCACGAACCGCTCAAGCACGGTGAGGTCGCCGGCCGCTGCCGCCGCGAGGGCCTCCTCCACGCGGTGGTTGCGGGGAATCACCACGGGGTTCGCCCGCCGCATTCTCGCGACGGCCTCCACCACGCCCCCCGGCTCCCGCGACAGCCTCGCGAGCCAGCGGTGATGCCAGTCGCGAAGTCCGGGGCACATCTCACCCGCGGGTACGTGCCCCGACTCGGCGATCGCCGCCAGGCTCGCGAACGTCGTCGTGAAGTCGGCCTGCGTGTCGCCCATCAAGCCGAGCAGGTCGCCGAACAGGACGTGATCGCCGGCATCCTCCATCACGAGGCCGAGTTTCGCCCTCGCTCCGGCGAGATAATGCCACTCGTACCGCGTGGGAAACGTCTCCAACACGCCCCGTACCGCCGCGATCGACGTCTCTTCGTCGCCCCGCACGACCGCCAGCAGGGCCTCGGCAAGCCTGACCAGATTCCAATGGGCGATCGACGGCTGGTTGCCGTAAGCGTAACGACCCTGCTGGTCGATCGAACTGAACACGGCGGCCGGGTTGTAGGCATCGAGAAACGCGCACGGACCGTAGTCGATGGTCTCCCCCGACACGGCCATGTTGTCGGTATTCATCACGCCGTGTACGAAGCCCACATGCATCCACTTCGCCACGAGCCGTGCCTGTTGCTCGACGACGTGGTCCAGAAACGCGACGGCTGGGTCATCCGCTGACGTCGCCTCGGGAGCGTGCCGAGCGATGGCATGATCCAACAGCGCCTGGAGCAGCCCGGGCTCGCCGACGGCGGCCGCATACTGAAACGTACCTACGCGAATGTGGCTGGCCGCCACACGGGTGAGCACCGCTCCGGGCAGCGGCGCCTCACGTCTCACCCACTCACCCGTCGAGGCCACTGCAAGACTCCGCGTGGTAGGGATCCCCAACGCGTGCATCGCCTCGCTGATGATGTATTCCCGCAGCATCGGGCCCTCCGCGGCGCGGCCGTCGCCGCCGCGCGAATACCGCGTCCGCCCCCCACCCTTGAGCTGCAGATCGACGCGACGGCCATCCGGCGTGAGATGCTCGCCGAGAAGGATCGCCCGGCCGTCGCCGAGATTCGTGAAGTTGCCGAACTGGTGGCCGGCATAAGCCTGGGCGATCGGCTCGGCCCCGGGCGGAAGCTCGTTGCCGACGAACATGGCGGCACCTCCGGCCCGAAGGATGCTGACATCGATCCCGAGATCAGCCGCCAGGAGCTCGTTGAACACGAGCATCGCAGGCATCTGAACGGGCACGGGCGGGGCCCGTTCGAACAGCGACTTCGGCAGCCGCGCATACGAGTTGTCAAACCGCCAGCCGGCGTCAGGCAGCGTACGTGTCATGAAAGGGGGTTCTGTGCAGACGCCGCCGTTATAGGCAGGCATTGAGGGTGGGACTGGTCTCAATCCCCCTGAAGCCTAGTGTTCTGAGGAGTTTACCTGCCATCCCTTCTGGAGCCTTTTTATGTTGTCTCTCGAGCGCACTCTCGTTTCGTGCTGTGTCGGAATAGTAGCGATCTCGTGCCTGACCGCATCGGCGGCCCCGTGCAGCGGATCGAAGGCCGGCGTGGCCCAGAGCGGCCATGTGATCCATCCCACAGTGATTCACGAGCGGGTAGTGACTGACCACCACGTCGTCCAAGTGGCGATGGCGGAAACCCCCAAGGACATCGTCGACACCGCGGTGGGCGCCGGTACCTTCAAGACGCTCGCGGCTGCTCTCGGAGCCGCAGATCTCGTGGGCACGCTCAAGGGAGCCGGTCCGTTCACCGTGTTCGCCCCGACGGACGAAGCGTTTGCGAAGCTGCCGCCCGGCACGGTCGAGACGCTCCTCAAGCCAGAGAACAAGGAGAAGCTCAAGGAGATTCTCTTGCTGCACGTCGTTCCCGGTACGGTCTACGCCGCCGACGTGGTCAAGCTGAAGGAAGCCAAGACAGCTGGCGGGAAGACAGTCTCGATCTCGACCGACGGTGGCGTGAAGGTAGGCACCGCGACTGGGTCGGCAAACGTGGTGAAGACCGACATCAAGACGAGCAACGGCGTGATCCACGTGATCGACGCGGTCATTCTGCCCTA
>JBBAVQ010000345.1:0-3009 GCA_040397625.1 Pirellulales bacterium
TGGGCCGGTCGCGCCGGTCGTGACGGCTGGAGGGGCCGGTCGCAGAGTGTGATGTAGACTTCGCATCATGCCGCCAGCATCGACACCACCCACCGATCGCCTTGTCCGGCCGGAGATCGCCGCGCTCGACGGCTACGTCCCCGGCGAGCAACCGCAGTCGGGCAAGTGGATCAAGCTCAACACCAACGAGAATCCTTATCCGCCGTCGCCCGCAGTGGCGCGGGCGCTGGTTGCCACGGCCGCGGGCCGCACGCTGGCGAAGTATCCCGACCCGCTCGCCACCGCGTTTCGCCGCCGGGCGGCCGAGGTGCTCGGGGTCGATCCCGACTGGATCATCTGCGGCAACGGCAGCGACGACCTGCTCACGATCCTGGTGCGGACGTTCGTGGGCGAGGGCGAGAGCCTGCGGATGCCCTACCCGAGCTACATCCTCTACCGCACGCTTGCCGGGATCCAGGGAGCCGGCTGCGACGAGGTGCACTACCGTGGCGACTGGTCGCTCGGTGACGAGTTCACCGCACCGCGGGACGATCTCCGGCTCGCCATCGTCGCGAACCCCAACAGCCCATCGGGCACGCTCCTCCCGCCCTCGCGGGTCGCCGAACTGGCCGCCAGGATGACCTGCGCTTTCGTGGTCGATGAGGCCTACGGCGACTTCGCCGACACCAACTGCCTCGGCCTGGTCAAGGAAAACCCGCGGCTGATCGTGACCCGCTCGTTCTCGAAGTCGTATGCCCTCGCCGGGCTGCGGTTCGGCTTCGCGGTCGCCCAGCCGGCCCTGATCGAGCAGATGCAGAAGGTGAAGGATTCCTACAACTGCGACGCTCTCTCGATCGCGGCGGCGACTGCCGCGATCGACGACCAGGCATGGCTGGCTGACAACCGCGCGACGATCATCGCCACCCGCACGCGGCTGATCGAGGCGATGCGGGCCCTCGGCTTCGACGCCTGCGAGAGCCAGGCCAACTTCGTATGGTGCACCCACCCCGAGCGGCCGCACCGGCCGTTCTACGAGGCCCTCAAGGCCCAGGGCATCCTGATCCGCTTCATGAACTACGCCGGCTGGGGTGACGGGCTCCGCATCACCGTCGGCACCGACGACGAGATCGACGCCTTTCTCGCCGTCATGAAGACGCTCTGACACCACGAACAAACCCGCGTTCCTCCTTCAAGCACTCCGCCATGCCCCGCACCGCCACCGTCACCCGGAAGACCGCCGAGACCGACATCCGCCTCACGCTCGACCTCGACGGCATGGGCAGGGCCGACGTTCGCACCGGTCTCGGCTTCTTCGACCACATGCTCACGCTGCTCGCGGGTCACTCGCTCGTGGATCTGACGGTGGCCTGCACCGGCGACCTGCACGTGGACGGCCACCACACAGTCGAGGACGTGGGCCGCGGCCTGGGCACGGCGCTCGTCGAGTGCCTCGGCGACCGGAAGGGTATCCGCCGCTACGGGCACGCGATCATCCCCATGGACGAGTCGCTGGCGACCGTGGCCGTCGATCTCGGCGGCCGCTCGGCCTGCGTATTCGCCGTGGAGTTCCCGGTGCCGACGATCGGCACGTTCGACGCGCAGCTTGTGGAAGTCTTTTGGGAGAGCGTGGCCGCGACGGCGGGCATGAACTTCCACGCACTCCTGCACCACGGCCGCAACGGCCACCACATCGCGGAGGCGGTGTTCAAGGCGGCCGCCCGCGCCCTGCGGATGGCCGTCGAGCCCGACCCGCGGCAGCCCGGCATCCCGAGCACGAAGGGCACGCTCACGTCGAAGTGAGCGGCCGGGGAAGTGGCTGCCGCGCCCCATCCGAACCAGGAACACTCACAGGTTGACAACCTGTGCTACGTGAGGCTGAGAGGGCCAGCCCCTGTGCTACGTGAGCCTGAGAGGGGCAGCTCCTCGCAGCGCGAGGTCGAACACGTCCCTGGTTCGTGCCGTATGGTGGGAAGCGAATCGGGAGATCGCTCGATGACCGCCTAGCGCATCTGCACTAGGCGGTCGTGCGGCAGTGCGATTGCATCTGGACTTCGAAAAAATGCCGCTCCTACACTAGATCTCGGGGATGTATCCGAGTTCCGCCATTCGCGATCGAGGTCCACGTGAACCGCTATCTTTGGTCAGGCTTGAGCGTTGCTGCTGTCGTTCTTTCAGGGGCCCACCTTGCTCCGGTGCGGGCCGACGTCTTCTGGAACGGCGGAGTCGATGCCGACTGGGCGAACGCCGCCAACTGGACGGGTGGTTCGCCGAGCCAGGCGGGGGCGGGCAACGCGATCATCAATCCAGGGTCGCCGAACGCCACCCCCACGGTGAGCACGCTGGGCAACACGACCGTGGGGCAGATCTACGTCTCGATCAATGCGGGTCTTGACGTCATCGGCGGCAGCCTGGCGTCGTCCGATCTCGTGACGGGCAACTGGGGCAACAGCGGTGTCGTCAGCGTGTCGGACGGTCAGCTGACGCTGAGCAGTTACCTCAACATGGGCGCCGGCGGATTCGACGGCGATGTGAGCATCTCCGGGGGCAAGCTCGAGTCGTCGGCGCTGTCGATCAACACGAGCGGTGGTGCCCGGATGAGCATCACGGGGACCGGTTCGTACGTCACCAGTTCCAGCCAACTCGGCAACGTTTCCTACTGGGTCGCCCACCAGGCCATCGTGACATCCGGGGCGGGGCGGTATGTGAACATCGACACCACGACCCAACCGGGAAAACTCGTTCTCACGTCCGCCTTGCGGACTACGACGGACATTGTCTGGGACAACGGGTCGGGCGACAACCTGTGGACCACGCCCACGAACTGGAATCCGGACGGTGCGCCTGGGGTGATCGACACCGCTCGGATCGCGAACGAACTCTCCGCCTTCCTGACCGGCTCGGCTGGCAGCGTGAACGCCGTCGTGATCGGCGACGCCACCAACAATGGAGCTCTGAACGTGCAGGGCGCAGCATCACTGACCGCGGGGACGATCACCGTCGGTTCGGTGGGCAACTCGAATGTCTACCCGA
>JBBAVQ010000346.1:0-3005 GCA_040397625.1 Pirellulales bacterium
GACGGCCATCCGGCCCAGCTCTCGCTCGATGCGCTGTGTGCCCTGCCGATCGCCGATGCCCGCGAGTTTCTTTCGGCGCTCGTCCTCGACGCCACGCAGAAGCTGATCGCCGTCGAACTCATGAAGGAGATCTCCAGCCGGCTCTCCTTTCTCGATCAGGTCGGCCTCGGCTATCTCGCCCTCGACCGCAAGGCCCCCACGCTCTCCGGCGGCGAGAGCCAGCGGATCCGGCTCGCAGCCCAGATCGGCTCGGGGCTCTCGGGCGTGCTCTACGTGCTCGACGAGCCGTCGATCGGCCTGCACCCCCGCGACAACGTCAAGCTGCTCGGGGCGCTCGAGGCCCTCCGCGACAAGGGCAACACCGTGATCGTGGTCGAGCACGACGAAGACACGATCCGGGCCGCCGACTGGGTGGTCGATTTCGGGCCCGGGCCCGGCAAGCGGGGCGGCGAGGTGGTGGCGGCGGGCACTCCCGACGACGTCGCGAACAGCGAGCGGAGCGTCACGGGGGCCTTTCTCGCCGGCCGCGATGCGATCCACCTGCCGGCCGAACGGCGCAAGCCCAGTGACAAGACGCTGCGGCTCGAAGGCGTGCGGCACAACAACCTCAAGAATATCGACGTCGACATCCCGTTGGGGCTCTTGGTCTGCGTGACCGGCGTGTCGGGAAGTGGCAAGAGTTCGCTCGTGGGCGACGTGCTGGAGCCGGAACTCCGCCGGCTCCTCGGCAGCGAGGTGGCGTCGCCCGGCGAGTTCGACGCGATCACGGGCGCTGACGCGCTCGACAAGGTGATCGTGATCGACCAGTCGCCGATCGGCCGCACGCCGCGGAGCAATCCGGCCACCTACGTGAAGGTCTGGGACGACATCCGCAACCTCTTCACGATGCTCCCCGAGGCCAAGAAGCGGGGCTGGAAGGCTGGCCGGTTCAGCTTCAACGTGTCGGGTGGCCGCTGCGAATCCTGCGAGGGCAACGGCTCGGTCCGCCTCGACATGGATTTTCTGGCGGACGTGTGGGTGACGTGCGACGTCTGCGGCGGGGCCCGGTTCGCGAAAGACACGCTGGAGGTCCGCTGGAAGGGCAAGAGCGTCGCGGATCTTCTGAACATGGAGGTCGGCGAGGCGCTGGAGCTCTTTCAAGACGCCCCCGACATCGCCAGGAAACTCCAGACGCTCTGCGACGTGGGGCTCGACTATCTGCACCTCGGCCAGCCGTCGCCCACGCTCTCGGGCGGCGAGGCCCAGCGGGTGAAACTGTCGCGTGAGTTGGCAAAACGCTCGACAGGAAAAACGCTCTACGTGCTCGACGAGCCGACGACGGGCCTCCACATGGCCGACGTGCGGCAGTTGCTCACCGTGCTCGAGCGGCTCGTGGAGGCGGGCAACACCGTGCTCGTGGTGGAGCACAACCTCGACGTCGTGAAGCGGTCCGACTGGGTGATCGACCTCGGGCCCGAAGGCGGCGGCGGCGGCGGCCGGATCGTGGCGGAGGGTCCACCCGAGAAGGTCGCCAAGGCCAAGGGTTCGCACACGGGGCAGGCCCTCGTGCCGATCCTGGCGGCGGCGACCAAAGCATCGAAGCCCGCACGGAAGTCCGCCGTTCGTCGGAAGAAGGTGGAAGACCCGGCGGCCGCGGTGGCGGCGATGCTCGACACGGTCCAGAAGACCTCCCGCGATCCGGGTCCGCCGTCGATCACGGTCCGCGGTGCCGCCCTCCACAACCTCAAGCAGGTCGATGCCGACATTCCCCGCGGGCAACTCACGGTCTGCTGCGGGCCAAGCGGCAGCGGCAAAACGTCGCTCGCCTTCGACACGCTCTATGCCGAGGGGCAGCGACGATACGTCGAGAGCCTGTCGCCCTACGCCCGGCAGTTCGTGGGCCAGGTGCCGAAGCCGCTCTTCGAGAAGATCGAGGGGCTGTCGCCGGCGGTGGCGATCGAGCAGCGAAGCACGGGCAGCACGCCGCGATCGACGGTCGGCACGCTCACGGAGATGTACGACCACTTTCGCGTGCTCGCCGCGAGGCTCGGCCGGATGCACTGTCCGGACTGCGGCACGGCCGTGGGGACCCAAAGCGTCGATCAGACAGTCGAAAAGATCCTCTCGCAGCCGGACGGCACGAAGCTTCTGATCCTCGCGCCGATCGAGCTCAAGGTGGGCCAATCACCGGAGTCGCTCTTCGCGTCGCTCCAGGCGGCGGGCCACGTGCGCATTCGCATTGATGGCCGCACCATGCGGCTCGATGAAAAGCCCGCGCTCGACCGCAAACGGAAAAGCCGGCTGGAGATCGTGATCGACCGCGTCACGGCCGATCCGGCGAGCCGCAGTCGGCTGGCCCAGAGCGTGGAGGCGGCGTTTGATGCGGGGGGCGGCACGCTGCTCGTAGCCCTCGCGATCGACGGCCACGACGGCAAGCCGCTCGACGAGCCAGACTGGCCGGTCGAGGTATTGAGCCGCCGGCTTGCCTGCCCCGACTGTGGCCGCGGCTTCAAGCCGCTGGAGCCGCGACAGTTCTCCTTTAATAGTCCGATCGGCTGGTGCCCGAGTTGCGACGGCCTCGGCACGCGAACGGGCATCGACCGCTCGGCGCTCGTCCGCGACGCGACGAAGACGCTCCGCGAGGGCGCCCTCGACCTCTGGCCAATGCTTGACGGACCCACAGGAAAACGGATCGGGCGGGCGATGCTCGAAGCCCTCGGTGCCGCCACGGGACTCCCGCTCGATGTGCCACTGGGCGATCTCTCGGGGATTCAGCAGCGGGTGCTGTTCGAGGGCACCGGCGAAAAGTGGATCGACGTGCCGCTGCCCACCGCCTCCACAACCAAAAAGCCCCGAGCGCCAGCGAGGGGTTCAGCGTCGTCCCACGCCACAGCCTTGTCTGCATCTGCCACCAAACCCCGCGCAACATCCCGGCCTCTCCCGCCCGCCTCCACTCCCTGGTTCTCCTACCAGTTCAAAGGCCTCGAAAACGCCTGCGAGGAGGCGGCCCGGCTCGTGGTCGCTCT